>NZ_JBNNJZ010000460.1:0-6610 GCF_050270335.1 Streptomyces sp. NPDC059900 | reverse complement strand
CCTGTGGACCGCGGCACTCGCCGTCGCCCTTGCCCTTGGCCCCGTGGTGGGCGGCTTCGTCACCGAACGGTGGGACTGGAGCTGGGTGTTCCTGCTCAACGTCCCCTTCGGCGTCCTCGCCCTGCTCCTGGTGCCCGCCGTGCCCCGCGCCGTCGACCGCGTGCGGCACGGCCTGCTGCCGCTGCTCGATCTGCCGGGTGTCGCACTGTCCACGACCTCGCTCTTCCTCCTCACCTACGGCCTGGTCAGGGGCGGCGAGCACAGCTTCAGCACCCCGCCGGTGCCGCTGTGCCTGTGGCTTTCGGCCGCCACCGGGATCGCGTTCCTCGTCGTCGAGTCGCGCACCTTCCTGCCGCTGGTCGATCTGCGGCTGCTGCGCAACCGTTCGCTGAGCGGGGGCGCGGCGGCCCAGGTCCTGTGGGGCATCGGCGTCAACGGCGTGTTCTTCTTCACCGCGCTCTACCTCCAGCGCGTGCTCGGCTTCTCCCCCACCAAGGCGGGTCTTGCCTTTCTGCCGCTGGCCGGTGCGCTGCTCGTGACGACGCCGTTCGCCGAGCGTGCGGCCAAGGCGGTGGGGGCGCACTGGTCGATCGCCGGGGGGCTCGTGCTGGTCTCGGGCGGCCTCGTGTGGGTGTCGGGGACGGGGCTGAACGCGCAGTACTGGGATCTGCAGCCGGGGCTGCTCCTGATCGGCGCGGGCTCGGCCCTGACCACTCCGCTGACGGTACGTTCCGTCGCCGATGTCCCCGCGACGCGCACCGGCATGGCTTCGGGCCTGGTGAGCGCGGCCCGCGAGATCTCCGGGGTGTTCGGCGTGGTCCTGGTCGGCGTGGTGCTCACCCGCACGGAGCGCTCGGCCCTGCGGGACGGCGCCGATCCGCGCAGCGCGTTCCTCGACGGCTACGACACCGGACTCCAACTGGCCGCCGGCTGCGTGCTGCTTGGGGCGGTCGTCACCGCCGTCACCCTGCGGCGGCCCGCGCGGCACCGGCGGCCGGGGGCACCGTCCGGGGTCGGGCGCAGCCGCCGCCCGGTGGGTTCGTGACCCCGGGCTTCATCGCGTCGGCGCCTTCCGGCTCCACGGGGACACGGCCTTCAGGGGGACGCGGCCTTCAGGGGGATACGGCGCCGATGACGGTGACATAGCCGTCCGGGCCGAGTACGGCGACGTCGCCCGTACGCAGCCACCCGCCCGGCAGCAGCCGCCGCGCCGTCCGGTCCTGATCGCCCCAGTAGCCCGCGCACACCTGGGGCCCCCGCACCAGGAGTTCACCGGCATGCCCCGGCGGCAGCCCGGCCCCCGAAGCGCCCTCCTCGACGATGCGGACCTCGGTGCCGGGCAGGGGCAGACCCGACGTGCCGGGCCGGGCGTTGGCGCCGCGCGGATTGGCCAGGACGGCGCCCGCGGCTTCCGGGATGCCGTAGCCCTCGACGAGCACCGCGTCCACCGAGCCGCGGATCCGGTCGGCGGTCTCCGCGTCCAGCGTCCCGGTCAGCCAGGTGCGGACCGTGGCCAGGGCCTCCAGCTCATGGGCGGGGCGCTGGAGCAGGCGCCGGCAGTCGGCGGGCCCGGCCGCCAGGAGGGTCGCCTTGCGGCGGCGCGCCGTGCGCAGGAGCGCCTGCGGCCCGGGATCAGGCAGGAGAAGGGTGCGCGTGCCGGTGAGCAGGGGGGCGGTCAGGCCGAACAGCAGCCCGTGCGGCTGCCACAGCGGCGTGACGGCCAAGACCGTCTCCTGTCCGGTGCGCAACTGCGGTTGCCACAGCGTCAGCTGACGGGCCGCCGCGACGAGGTTCGTGTGGCTGAGCATCGCCGCGGGTCCGTCGGCGGTGACATACGCCAGGGCGGCGAGATCGCCCGGCTTCGGACCGCTGCCTCCGGGCTTGGTCCGGGCGGGTCTGCGCGTCCAGGCGCTCCCCGGCCACTCCCCGTCGACCGGGACCGTCACGACGTCCCGTACGTACGTGTCACCGCGCACCGCGTCGAGCCGCTCGCCCGCGGGGCTGCCCGCGACCACCAATACCGCACCTGAGTGAGCCAGTTGATGCCGCAGCGTCGCCGCTGACGCCTCCGGATCGATCGCCACCGCGACCGCCCCGAGCCGCAGCACCGCATGCCATGCCACCGCGAACCAGGGGCAGTTGGGCAGCACCAGCGCCACCCGGTCGCCGTGCCGGATGCCCCGCGTCCGCAACGTATCGGCGCATGCGCCCACCGCGCGGTGCAGCCCCCGGAAGCCGGTCCGGCCGCCGTGGCGCCGCGCCGCCGCGTCGAGCAGGGCGGGGATCGTGACGTCGGGGACCTCCAGGAGGTGCGGCACCCCGGCGGCGTAGAAGCGCAGCCAGGGTCGTGGATCCGGGGCCGTCACCGGTGACTGGGTCATGACCTGATCGTGGCGCAGGAGACCGGGTCGCCACTTGTGCCGCGCGCACAGTTCGCGCCCGGCGGGCTGTGGCTCCACTGACTATCGACGCCCGGTTACCGCTCCGTAACTTCTCGGCGTGCACCGCAATCCCCCCGACACGAAGGAGCACCCACCGTGCGCAGGCCACGAGCGAAACGCAAGAAGAGGCTGCTCGCGCTGACCGCGGCCGTCGCCCTGGCGGGCGCGGGGCTGGGCGTGCCGACCCTGACGGCGGGCGCCGCCGCGGCCCCGGACGCCTCGGCGGCGTGCGACGCACCGGACGAGCGGATCTACCAGGTGCCGGACTCCGTGCCGGGCACGCCCGGCAGCGTCATCGCCTGCCGGACGACTCGGCTCCCGCAGGTGCCGGGCAACATCCCGATGCACGCGTGGAAGGTCCAGTACAGCTCGAAGGACAACGCGGGCAAGCCGGTCGCGGTCTCCGGCACCGTCGCCGTGCCGGACGCGCAGTGGAAGGGGCGGGGCAGCCGTCCCGTCGTGGCCTTCAACCCCGGCACGCTGGGGCTCGGTTCGCAGTGCGCGTTCTCCAAGCAGCTGGCGGGCGCGTTCCAGGACGAGTACGAGGGCGAGAACATCGCGTCGCTCCTCAAGGCGGGCTACGCCGTCGCAGCGACGGACGGCGCGGGCTACCTGGACGGCCAGACCCATCCCTACGTCTCCGGTGCCGACGCCGGGCACGCGCTCCTGGACATCGCGCGCACCGCGTCCGCGATCCCCGGCAGCGGCCTCGACCCGAAGACGAAGGTCGGCCTGTGGGGCTACTCCGAAGGCGGCGCGGCCAGCCTCTGGGCCGCGCAGCTCGCGGCTTCGTACGCCCCTGAACTCGACGTCGTCGGCGACGCGTCCGGCGGTGTGCCGGGCGACCTGAAGGTAGTCGCCAAGTCACTCAACGGCGGCCCGTTCGCGGGCTTCCTGGTCGATGCCGTGCTCGGGCTCTCCTCCTCGCACCCGCAGATGCCGTTCGACGAGCTCATGAACGAGCAGGGCAAGGACACCATCAAGAAGGCCAGGTCGCACTGTCTGCTCGGGACGATTTCGACCCTCGCGGGCCAGAAGATCGAGGACAACACCAAGGACCGCCTGAGTCTTGAGCAGCTCTACGCGCTCAAGGGACCGGACGGCAAGACGTGGGGCCAGGTCGTCGACGAGCAGAAGCTCGGCGCGGGCATCGGCCGCGCGGGCTCCGGCGCCACGTACGAGATCGACTTCCCCGTCCTGCAGTACCGCGGCGCCCTGGAGGAGGTCATCCCGATCGAGACCGAGGACGCCACACGCAAGGCGTACTGCAAGGCGAACATCGCCACCCAGTGGAAGGTCTATCCCGGCGAGCACCTGACGACCGACCAACTGGCCAAGGACGACACGGTCAAGTGGCTCGGCGACCGGTTCGAAGGCAAGCCGGAGTTCGGCAACTGCCTGCTCCCGTGAGCAGGTCCTTCCGCGGCTTTCCCCCACAGTGAGCAAGTCCGTTCGCACGTGCTGCCTCTTGTCACACGGGTGACAAGAGGCAGCATCATGTCTGTCCGTCCTTGATGGGCCGCCACGCACCCGCGGCGGTATCTTCACCAAACCTTTGTCCCCCGCGCGCAGAGGGAGCACCCCCATGGTGAACGGTTCGACGCTGCCCGCCGGCATACCCCCGGCAGGCGCACCCGCACCCGCGGGCACCCCCGCAGAAGAGTCGTCCGCCGCGTTCAGAGCCTTCCCCTCCGGCCTCCACGATCACGTGAGACCGTTCCTCGACGAGATCACCGCCGAGGTGGTGCGGGCGATCCGCACGGAGATCGCAGAGTACGCGCGCCCCACCGACGACACCTACATGCATGTCGTGAACCGGGGCGTGGAGCAGGCCCTCGAGGGGTTCCTGGCCCGGATGGCCCACCCGGACACCGACTGGGAGTCGGTCAAGGCCACCTACCAGAACATCGGCAGGGGCGAGGCCAACGAAGGCCGTAGCCTCGACTCCTTCCAGTCGGCACTGCGCCTGGGGGCGCGCGTGACCTGGCGCCGGGTCAACGCCATGGTCGACGCCGACCTGTTGCCCCGGCATGTGCTCGCCGCCTTCGGCGAGGCGCTGTTCCTGCACCTGGACGAGATGGCCGCGGCGACGACCGCGGGCTACACCGAGGCCAGGCTGCACGCGGCGGGCGAACTCCAGCAGCGCAGGGCCCGCCTCATCGACCTGCTCACCGCCGATCCGCCCGCCTCGGCGGAGGCCATCGCCGATCTCGCGCAGGCCGCGCAGTGGCCCATCCCGCGCGAGGTGGCCGTCGTCGTCATCGACCACGCCCTGACCCCGGAGTCCATCAGCCCCATCGTGCCGCCGGAGTTCCTGGCGCGCTTCAGCGAGCAGCCCGGCTGCATCGTGGTGCCCGATCCGGAAGGGCCGGGGCGGGCCCGCACCATCGCCGCCGCGCTGCAAGGGCTGCGGGCGGTGGTCGGCCCCACCGTCGCGCTGCACGAGGGCGCGCGCTCGCGGCGCTGGGCACTGGACGCCCTGGAGCTGTCCCGGCGCGGCATCCTGCCCCGCGCGGGCCTGCTGCACTGCGCGGACCATCTGGCGACGCTGCTGCTCTTCCAGGACGAGGCACTGATCGACGCGCTCGCGCAGCGGCATCTGCTGCCCCTGGAGGAGGTGCGCTCACCGCAGCGCGAACGCCTCGCCGAGACCCTGCTGTGCTGGCTGCGGTGCGGCCACAACGCGAGCGAGGTCGCCACGCGCCTCGCGGTACACCCCCAGACGGTCCGCTACCGCCTGCGCCAGCTGGACGAGGTCTTCGGCGACCGGCTGCACGACCCGGTGGCCCAGTTCGAGATGCAACTGGCCCTGCACGCACTGAGCCTGCGCCCGGACACGGGCGAGGCAAGCGGGGGTGCGGTGAGCCGGGCGGGGTGAGGGGCGGGATGAGCACAGCGGGATGAGCACGGCGGGATGAGCCGAGGCGTCCCGGCAGGCCGAAGGCGCCCTGCCCGGGCCATCACCCGGACGCGCCGCGAGGGCGGCCGTGCGTGGCCGTTATCTGGCCGTAATGTCCCCTTCGCCCCCACCCCCCAGGCGAAGGAGACTTCCTACGTGCGCGCCCGCCCCCTGACCGCGAAGCGGACCACCCGGCCCCCCGGCCGGATCCTCCCCCGCCTCGTGGTCCTCTTCCTGCTTCCCCTGCTCACCACCCTCAGCGGCACCCTGCTCGCCCCGGCACACGCGCACGCCGACTCGCCGGCGCTGCACGCCCCGGCCGCCGCGGGCCTGCTGGCACCGCCGGTCGCGCCCGACGATCCGTGCACCAGCAAGGACCCCGCGGTCTGCCTGATCCGGCAGATGACTCCCGAGGAGCGGGAGCGGGCGCGCGAGGTGCGGCTGCGCTACCACCAACTCCTGGACACCATGGAGCGCGTGGCGGACCGTATGCACGAGGAGGGCCGCTCCGACGAGGAGATCGCCCGCGTCCTGGTCGCCATGCGCAACGAGGCCAAGGACATCACCCGCGCCGGGATGACCCCCGAGGCGGTAGAAGCCCTGGAGCAGCGGAACATGAAGAAGTACGGCAATCCGCTCGGCCCGACAGCGGACCAGCAGTTCATGAAGTACGGCAGCTGGGCCGAGGTCATCAAGGCGTCGACCCGCACCAGCGCCGCCGTCGACAAGGAACTCGGCATCCCGCCGCGCGACTGACCACCATGCTGCTGCAGGATTACGACCGCCACGGACGGACGTGGGCCCTTGACCCCGCGACGGGTCTCCTCTCCCCCGCGTCCGGCCGCTGCCACGGCTTCGCCCACGTGGCCGACGGGACGGCAGCCGCGCTGTACGCCGACCCGCTCGACGCGGCGCCCGTCCTCTGGCTCCAGTACGGGCAACGCCGCTGGGACTGCGCCACGGTGACGGTCCGCCGAATGGGCGGGCCTGACGGCAGCCGCCGCTTCGTCGTGCGGAACGCGCGGGGAACGGCCCTCGAACTCCGCTACCCCGCACCCGACCCCGGCCCCTTCGACCCGGCCTACGACTGGATCGACGCGGAGTCCGACGACTTCTTCCTCTGGGCCGCCGGCCGCCTGGCGGAGACGGACGGCACGTCGCGTACCACACTCCTGGCATACTTCCGGGCCGGTTTCCTCCCCGGGTGAGGGCGCAAGTAGCCTCGCCGGGCGATGAGTTGCCGACTCCCCCGGAGTCTTTGCTCATATAC
>NZ_JBNNJZ010000459.1:0-6663 GCF_050270335.1 Streptomyces sp. NPDC059900 | reverse complement strand
GGTCACTGGGGCGTCTGCACTGCCACAGCGCACGCAGAAAGCTTCCTGGTTATCCATGCTCCCGGTCTACTACAGATCCTCGCCCGTCTTCCCCCTGCTCCCCTGCAACCGGAGCCATCCACCGTGATGTTGAGCCTGGCCGCTCAGCCGGTGGGGCCTGTGTCTGACCCCTGAGCTGGACCTTTCGGGCGGGGTGGGCTGGCGGGGTGTCCGGGTGCGGCGGGCAGCCGCTGCAGCGGTGCCGTCCGGTGCGTGACTCCCTGTCAGAGCTGGGGTGGGTTCTGCTGAGGGGCTGCGTGCCGTGCTGCTCGGTGACGGCGGCTAGGACGCCTTCCTCGACTCCATGCGCTACGGCGAGGGCGGCTCGGGCGTGAAGAACGTCGACTTCTGCAACGACCCGAGCCGGAAGGGCGGCGGTCAGCGCGATCCGGCCGGCAGTCACTTCGCCACCGGCACCGCCGACCACAAATGGAACGGCAACATCAAGGACACCGCAGGCTCCCGACTCATGATCCACCAGGTCCGGGCCAGCCGGGCCCTGCTGCTGTGCCGAGGTGCACGGTCAGGCGGTCGCGACGAAGGGGCGGCCGCCGTAGCGCCGGGCCTTCTCGCTGCGGACGCAGTACGGCCTGCCGCGACCTGGCCAGGCGACGCGCACCGCCGGAAAATGAGTGTGGGTTTCGTCTGTTTGCGGTAAGACTGCGGGTGTGATCGAAGTACCCGATGCCGTGCGCAACATGGTTCGCGCTGCCGGTGTCGAAGACTGGGTTGAGCGCCTGCCCGCGCTTGTCGCGCGTCTTGAGGCTGACTGGTCGATCACCGTAGGACGCCCGTATACGGGTGGGTCCGGGGCCTTCGTGGCCGAAGCGACCCGGGCGGACGGAACGTCAGCTGTTCTCAAGGTGCTGGTGCCGGGCTTGGGGAACGACTCCGCCCACGAGGCGACGGTGCTCCGCATGGCCGGAGGAGAAGGATGCCCGGCGCTCTACCTACACGACGCCGGCCGGGGCGCCCTGCTCATGGAACGACTGGGGCGGCCGATGTCCGAGCTGGGCCTGCCGCTCGCGCGCCGCCTTGAGATTCTGTGCGGTACCACAGCACGCATCTGGCGGCCGGCGCCGGATTGCGGTCTGCCCACCGGTGCCCAGAGAGCCCGGCGGCTCGTCGACTCCATTGCAAGGTTGTGGGAGGAACTCGATCACCCCTGCTCCGAGGAGACGGTCGAACACGCTCTCGTCGCGGCCCGGCGGCGGGAGCGAGCGCACCGCGACGAGAAAGCGGTACTGGTCCACGGCGACGTGCACCAGCTGAACGCGTTGCAGATCAATGGCGGCTTCAAGCTGGTCGATCCGGACGGCCTCCTTGCGGAAGCAGAATACGACCTGGGTGTCCTGATGCGCGGAGACCCGGTCGAGCTGCTGGCTGGTGACCCCTTGGAGCGGGCCCGCTGGCTGGCCGCCCGGACGGGTCTGGACCCCGTGGCCACCTGGGAGTGGGGCGTGATCGAGCGGGTGAAGACGGCCCTGCTCTGCACGCAGATCCACCTCCAGCCCCTTGGCAGGGACACACTCCGTACGGCGGAGGCCGTAGCTGGTCTGTCGATATCGTAGAGACCCGGCAAGGATGCCCCGGCCACCGGAAGGAGGCACTGCGTCCGCCCGCCCAAACACAGCGCCTTCCCTCCGCGGACACGGACGCGT
The DNA here is from genome assembly GCF_050270335.1 of Streptomyces sp. NPDC059900. NCBI lineage: Bacteria > Bacillati > Actinomycetota > Actinomycetes > Kitasatosporales > Streptomycetaceae > Streptomyces > Streptomyces sp. NPDC059900. The sequence continues at coordinate 4,963 of NZ_JBNNJZ010000459.1, read as the reverse complement.
TCGCACCACTGCCCGGCCAGCACCTCCGCCGAGGTCCCTGGCCCTGCGCGCCGATCTCCCGCCCCGCCGCAGCCGCACACCGCCAACTCAGCCCAGACGCCGGTAATGACAAAGCCCGGCGCATCGCATCCGTCGCCGACCAGGCCCGGGCACGCTTCGGCCCGCACGCGGTCAAACCCGCCACGCTCGCCACCCAGCGCCGATTGACAAGTGTTTTGTTTCCCGGCTGGCGGTAGCGATGCAGCCGACCGCAGCACAGATCCGAAATGGACACGTCGTGGTCGGTGGCAGCAACGGGTCCACCGGCGCGCAGCCCGGCATCCCCGACACCGCCATCTGCGTAGCCGCGGGCCTGGCACCTTGCGGCCGCTGAGGCATCCCCTTCCGTACCGGAACTGCCGGCAACCTTGCAGCGCACGCCACCGCCCCGGGCTGGCGGGCTGCTGAACTCCCCTTGCACGCAGGGGGAAGAACTCATACGCAGGGGCGGACCGGGAGGGGCCGTACACGTGATCGCCTGCAGGCGACGGGCGGTGTTCTTGAGCGCCTGCTGCGGAACATCCCCGCCTCCGTGGGGGTGTTTCGCACTCCGCCCCTCACCTGGGACCACCTCGACCGTCTTCCACCGGCGCGTGGTGGGGGGTCCGGCATTCGTGAACGGCGATTTCACGCCTGCGTGTAGAGAAGCGTGCGCCAGCGAGGCAGGAGATGGTGAGGAAGAGGGGTCTGGCTCGTAAGACCCGGTCCGCAGGCGTCCGGGCGGTCGGCCGGGGTAGACGGTTGAACGGCCCGCCCATCGGCGCGGCCACAACCCGGGAGAGGACACGATCAGCGTGAGCGACGCCGAGCAGCGGAAGCAGACCCCCGACGGAGCGGCCGAACTCCTGGTGCGCTGCCTGGAGAACGAGGGCGTCGAGGTGGTGTTCGGCGTGCCCGGCGAGGAGAACATCCGTTTCACCAACGCCCTCGCCCGCTCGGAGAAGATCCGCTACGTCCTCACCCGGCACGAGCAGGCGGCGTCCTTCATGGCGGAGATGCACGGACGGCTCACCGGCTCGGCGGGTGTGATGTCCGCGACGCTGGGGCCCGGCGCGATCAACCTGATGCTGGGCGTCGCCGACGCCATGACGAACAGCACGCCCGTCGTCGCGATCAGCGCGCAGGTCGGCAAGGAGCGCAACTACAAGGAGTCTCACCAGTTCGTGGATCTGGTGAGCATGTTCGCGCCGGTCACGAAGTGGTCGGCGGGCGTCCCGGCCACCCGGGCCATCCCGGAGATGGTGCGGCGCGCGTTCAAGACCGCGGAGTCCGAGCGGCCCGGCGCCGTCTACCTCGCCGTGCCCGAGGATGTCGACGAGGCGACCGACGGCTGGGACCTGCGCCCGCTGCGCAGGGACGTCGTGCAGCCCGAGGCGCCGTCCCCGAAGCAGATCAAGCGGGCGGTGGAGCTGCTGCGGGAGGCCCGTCGGCCGGTGATCCTCGCCGGACACGGCGCGGCGCGCGGCGGCGCCGAGGAGTCGCTGACGGCGTTCGCCACCGCACTCGACGTGTCGACGGCAACCACCTTCCACGGCAAGGGCGTCCTGCCCGACGACCACCCGTGCGCGACCGGCACGTTCGGCTTCATGCGGCGCGACTACACCAACTTCGGGTTCGAGGAGGCCGACGTCGTCATCGCCGTCGGCTACGAGCTGCAGGAGTTCGACCCGTCCCGGATCAACCCGGACGGTGACAAGAAGATCGTCCACATCCACCGCTTCCCGGCGGAGGTGGACGACAGCTACTCGGTCGACGTCGGCATCATCGGCGACATCTCCGCCTCCCTCGACGCCCTCGCCACCGAACTCGACGGCCTGCGCTGGACCATCGACGACAAAGACACCACGGCCACCCGCGCGCTGCTGGCCAAGGAACTCGAGCAGGGCGCCGCGGACGCGCGCTACCCGCTCGCCCCGCAGCGCGTCATCGCCGACACCCGCGCCGCGCTCGGTCGCGAGGACATCGTGCTGGTCGACACCGGTGCGCTGAAGATGTGGATGGCCCGGCTCTACCCGACGTACGCGCCGAACACCTGCCTCATCTCCAACGGCTTGTCCACCATGGGCTTCTCGCTGCCCGGCGCGCTCGCGGTCCAGCTCGCCAGGCCGCAGACGAAGGTGCTGGCGGCGGTCGGCGACGGCTCGTTCCTCATGCACTCCCAGGAGATCGAGACGGCTGTCCGCGAGAACATCCCGCTGACCGTGCTGATCTGGGAGGACAACGGCTACGGGCTCATCAAGTGGAAGATGGACCTGGAGGTCGGGGAGAACTCCAACACCGACTTCGGCAACCCGGACATCGTCCAGTACGCCCGCAGCTTCGGCGCGACGGGCTACCACATCGAGTCCGCCGGGGACCTGCTGCCGACGCTCCGTGAGGCACTGGCGGACCCGGGCGTGTCGATCATCAACTGCCCGGTGGATTACGCCGAGAACATGAACCTCATCGAGCACCTCGGGCACCTCGACTCGGCGCTCTGACCCGCCCGCGCGGCGCGGCCCACCCCCCCTACGGGCCGCGCCGCCCTGGCCGCTGTCACGCCTGGTGCGCAGCGTCCCGCCCCAAGGAGCCCGAGGAGGGCAGGCGGCTGGGTACCGGCAGCAGACGGGCCCGGCAGTGGGCTCCTTGCGGCACACGTCCCCGCACCGGGTGTCCAGTGAGCAGCACAGCGAGCAGATCGGACCGTCGTGGGCCGGGCAGTGCGCTGTCGGGCAGCACGTAAGAGGTGCGGCACACCACGCACTCGTGGGGAGACGGTGGCGTCGGGCACGTCCACCCCAGGCCCGTTGACGGTGTTGGTCCGAGCCAGGTAGAAGCGGCCCTTGGTCAGCCAGGCGATCAGCGGGCACAGCACCAGCGCCGGCCTAGGCGCTGTCCGATGGGTCGTATTCGCCCGCCCTAGCTTGTGGCGGCCGGTTGAGGAATTTGGTTGCGGTGGCTCAGGCGGATGCGGTGATACTCCGGCATGAGTAGAGACGCCGAGGTCATCGTGCTCGCTCGCTGGTCGGACGAGGTGATGGAACCGCTGACCCGGGACGACCCGGAACGCACGTGGCGAGGTCGCTTCGTCCCGATCGCGGGGCACTGGGGCTACGAGTTCGGGTGGGCCCTGGAGTTCGAGAAGATGCGTGCCCGCAAGGGCCTGCTCAGGCACCTGGAGTCGCTGCCGTGGCCGCATCCGCATACGGTGCAAGTTCTGCTTCGTGACCAGGACGACGACTGCTTTGGGCTATGGATGCTCCAGGAGGGCCGACTGGTGGAAGTCACTATTCCGCGCACCGAGCGTTTCCATCAGCCGGCGCCGCCCAATGAGGACTTCGAACCTGACCCGGGCATGCTGCTGCGCATCGACCAGAACACGGCTCTGCCCGAGCAGACCCCAGAAGCACACCGCGACACCCGCTCACCCTGGTAGACCGAGTTCGACAGCTCATCGTGGGACGTCAGGGCTGTCGACGCGTACCTACTCAGCGCACTGCTGCGCCACCACTACCCGAGTGCCGACAGGCTCTGAATAGGGTGATTCACTGCGGACGGAGCCATAGGCGGATCGCGGCCACGGCGACCGTCCCGTAGAAGACGTACGCCCTTTTGTCGAAGCGTGTGGCGACGGCTCGGAAGTTCTTGAGCCGGTTGATGGTCCGTTCGACTTCGTTGCGGCGGCGGTAGATCGTCTTGTCGAAGTCTGCGGGTCGGCCTCCTTGGCTGCCGCGGCGCCGGCGGTTGGCCCGCTGGTCTCTCGGCTCGGGGACCGTGTGCTTGATCTGGCGTCTGCGCAGGTGACGCCGATTACGGCGTGATGAGTACGCCTTGTCTCCCCCGACATGGTCGGGGCGAGTGCGGGGTCGTCCACCAGCCTGCCGGGGCACACGGACCTCGTCCAGGACGGGAATCATCTGCGGTGCGTCCCCCCACTGGCCGGGCGTGATGACAAACCCGAGCGGGCGACACCCACCTTCCCCAGCAAGGTGAATCTTGCTCGTGAGCCCGCCTCGCGAGCGTCCCAGGGCCTCATCGGGACGGTGACGCGCCGGGCTCCTGCGCCGGTCCGGGACTTTCGGGGCACGGGTGGAGGCACCAGCCGCATGCTGATGAGCGCGGCAGGTCGTGGAATCGATTCTGACCATGCTCCAGTCGATCCGGCCCTCGGCATCGGCATCCGCCTGGACGGCACGCAGGATTCTCTCCCACGTGCCGTCTGCCGACCACCTTCGATGACGGTCGTGAACCGTCTTCCAGCTACCGAAGCAGGGGGCAGGTCCCGCCAGGGGAGGCCGGTTCGCTGCCGGGACAGAATCCCGTTAATCACCCGACGGTGGCATTGCCAGCGTCCACCCCGCCCGTGATTCACCGGCAAGTGCGGCTCCAGCCGGGCCCACTCCTCATCCGAAAGATCTCCCCGCCCCATGTCCCACGGAACGAGTTCCCAGCAGGAGCGTCACGCGACCCATCGGACACGACCTAGACGCCAGGAACGTCGAGAACGCCTGCGCGTAGGCCCGAACGCCCCGAGGAACGCGGTGATCGAGACCGCCGAGGCGACCAGCATGGCACCGAATCCGGCCGGGTTGAGCGTGTGGAGACAGGCGCGCTTGAATTCGATGCAGGGCGGGCTCCAGCCCATCCGCTTGTTGATCACCAGGTCGGCCGCGACCGCCGTTGGCGCTGAGGGACGGCCGCAGTCGTATCTCCGCATACCCGACGAGGGGGCAAGGACGTGCTCAGGCAGTGAGCAGCTCGGCGATCTCATCGGCGAGCTTGGGGCCGAGCGAGCCCCAGCCGTCCTTGTAGTCGTAGACGCTCGCCAGGGTGCGGGCGTCGTAGTCGCCGTTGAGGATGTCGATGTCGGTGGGGGTGATGAGCGAGGGGTGGGCAACGCCGACGGCGCCCGAAACCCTCAGCAACTCCCTGCGCAGGGTGCGCA
>NZ_JBNNJZ010000458.1:0-6683 GCF_050270335.1 Streptomyces sp. NPDC059900 | reverse complement strand
ATCGCCGCGATGGCCAGCCACTCCACCCAGCCGAGGGACTGCCCCAGGACGACCATGCCCACCAGCGCCGCGAGGACCGGGTTGACGCTCATGAAGATCCCGAAGAAGCGGGCGTCGACCCGGCGCAGGGCGAGCAGGTCGGCGAGGAACGGCACCGCGGAGGAGAGGATGCCCGCGGCCGCCGCACAGCCCAGGGCGGCTGCGGTCGGCGGATGGTGGGCGAACACCGCGATGCCGACCGGCAGATAGAGCAGCCCGGAGATCCCCGCGGCGGCGGCCGACCCCTCGACGCCCGGAAGGCGGGCGCCGACCGTGCGGTTGAGCAGGATGTACGAGGCCCAGCAGGCCGCGGCGAGCAGCCCGAGCGCGATGCCGGCGTAGTCCGTGCTGGGCTGCGGGCGGGCAAGCGCCACCACCGCGGCCCCCGCGACGACCGCGCAGCCGAGGTCCGCCGCACGGCGGGACGCGGCGAGGGCGACCGTCAGGGGGCCCAGGAACTCCAGGGTCACCGCGAGGCCGAGGCCCACGCGGTCGATCGCGGTGTACAGCGAGAGGTTCATGGTGGCGAAGACCGCCGCGAGGCACAGCAGCGGCCACCACTGGCGCCAGGTGAAGGCGCGCACCCGGGGCCTGCCCACCGCGAGGAGCACGACTCCGGCGACCCACTGCCGCACCGCCACGACTCCGGCCGGGCCGATGGCGTCGAAGGCCAACGCGCCCGTGGCGGCGCCGACTTGGTTGGAAAGGCCGCTGCCGAACATCATCGCCATGCCCGGCAGACGACCGCGTGAGGTCTGTGCCGCACGAGCGGCCGGTTCGCTCGGACCGCCCGGAAGGACAACGGGTGCGGCTTGGCTCTGAGACGTTCGCATGCACCGCAGGATGCGCCACTGGCGCGCATACGAAAAATGCATGCGAGTGCTCATCCATACGCTCTGGTTATCCATACGCTCCGCGCATCCCTAGACTGCGGCCATGGATCTGGAACTGCGGCATCTGCGCTGCCTGGTCGCCATCGTCGACACCGGCGGCTTCACCGATGCCGCCGCCGACCTCGGCGTCTCCCAGGCGGCCGTCTCCCGGACCCTCGGCGGCCTCGAAGAGGTGCTCGGGGTGCGCCTGCTGCACCGCACCAGCCGCAGCGTCACCCCCACGACCGCGGGGGTGCAGGTCCTGGCGCGGGCCCGGCATCTGCTGGCGGAGGCCGACGACCTCATCCGCGAGGCGACCACCGGACACACCCGGCTGCGCATCGGCCACGCCTGGTCCGCGATGGGCCGCCACACGGCGGAGTTCCAGCGCCGCTGGGCCGCCGGACACCCCGACGTCGAGCTCCATCTGATCCGGACCAACTCCGCGACGGGCGGCCTCGCCGAGGGCCTGTGCGACCTCGCCGTCGTGCGCACCACCTTCAGCGAGGCCCGGTTCGCCAGCGCCGTCGTCGGCCACGAGCGCCGCATCTGCGCCCTGGCGAGCGACGATCCGTGGGCCAGGCGGCGCTCCATCCCCCTGGCCGACATACGGGAGCGGACGCTCCTGATCGACCGGCGCACCGGCACCACCACCGCCGAGCTGTGGCCCGAAGAAGCCCGCCCCACAGTGGAGTACACCCAGGACATCGACGACTGGCTGGCCGTCATCGCGTCGGGCCGCTGCGTCGGCCTCACCCCGGAGAGCACCGCCAACCAGTACCGCCGCGACGGCGTCGTGTTCCGCCCGCTGCGCGACGCCGAGCCGATCGCCGTACACCTCATCTGGCGCCGCCACGACCCGCATCCCATGACGCACGCCGCGGTGGCGCTCCTGACCGATCTCTACCGGCCGTGAGGCCCCCGCAACCCTGCGCGACCTGCACCGACCACGGCCCCAACAACCCATGCCCAAGGTGATGTTGCTGTGGCAGACTGCGGCTTCCAGCGTCTCTCGCAGCAGCAACGGAGTACGTCATGACCGCAGGTGCGCCCAGGCCGACGATCGACACCACCAACCCGCATCCCGCGCGTGTCTATGACTGGTTGCTCGGCGGCAAGGACAACTACCCCGTCGACGAGGCGGTGGGCGAGAAGCTGCCGCCCGAGGCGAAGGACGCGGCCCGGCAGAACCGCGCGTTCATGAACCGCGCGACCGCCTGGCTCGCCACCCAGGGCATGGACCAGTTCCTCGACATAGGCACCGGCATCCCCACCGCGCCGAACCTGCACCAGATCGTCCAGGACATCGTGCCGTCGGCGCGGGTCGTCTACACCGACAACGACCCCATCGTGCTGCGTCACGCGGAGGCCCTGCTCGTCAGCCGCCCCGAGGGGATGACCGACTACATCCAGGCGGATGTCCGCGAGCCCCTGGAGATCCTCGACCACGCCCGCGGCCTGCTGAACTTCGACCGCCCGATCGCCCTCTCGCTGATCGCGCTCATGCACTTCCTGCCGGACGACCAGGACCCGTACGGCATCGTGCGCACGCTGGTCGACGCCCTGCCCGCGGGCAGCCACCTGGTGCTCTCGCACGCCTCGTCCGACATCTTCCCGGAGCTCTCCGCGCAGGTCACCGCGGAGTACGCGAAGGGCGGCATCAAGCTCGGCTTCCGCAACCGCGCCGAGGTCAGCCGCTTCTTCGACGGGCTCGACATCGTGGAGCCGGGTCTGGTGACGGCCCCGGAGTGGTTCCGGGACACCGCGCGGCCGGAGGCGGAAGGCAGCGGGATCTACGCCGCGGTGGCGCGCAAGCCCTGACGAGGGCGGGGACGGGGGCGCCCGGGTGCCTCAGACGTCGCCCGGGCCGTCTGCCGCCGCCGCGTCGCCGCGTTCGTTGGCGCGGTCGATTTCCGCCATGTGTTCCTCGGCCCACGCCCTGACCGCGGCGAGCGGCCCCTCCAGGGACAGCCCGAGGGCAGTCAGGCGGTAGTGCACGCGCGGCGGCACGGTCGGCTCCACCCGGCGTGCGACCAGGCCGTCACGCGCCATGCCCTGCAAGGTCGTGGAGAGCATCTTCTGCGAGACGCCCGGCATGCGGCGCCGCAGTTCGGCGAAGCGCACCTCGTGCGGCTCTGCCTCGGCGAGGACCTTGACCGCCATCGACGTCCACTTCGTGCCGATGCGGTCGAGCAGGCGTCGGGTCGGGCAGTCGGGATCGAAGAGATCGCCGCGCGCCCCCGCCCCCGCCCCCGGAGTGTGCGGGCTCTTCGTGCGAGGGGTGGTCACCTCGGGCTCACCACCTGTCGGGAAAGTGCGTTCTTGGCAGGCCAGTACGGGTTACCTAGCCTCATGTGGTCACCAATGGTAACCACTTCGGAGCTTCGCCATGCCCCTCCCCCCGACCGAATCCGCCGCCCTGCGCGGCGCCCCCGGCATCGCCCTGCGGCAGATCACCACCAACGGCATCACGGTCGACGTGGCGGTCGCCGGCACCGGCCCCGCCGTCCTGCTGCTCCACGGCTTCCCCCACACCTGGCAGCTGTGGAGCGAGGTCATGCCCCGGCTGGCCCTGCGGCACCGGGTCATCGCCCCGGACCTGCGCGGCCTCGGCTCCGGCACACGCGCGGCGGACGGCTATGACGCGGACAACCTCGCGACCGACGCCGAGGGGATCCTCGACGCGCTCGGGGAACGGACCGCGGCGGTCGTCGGCATCGACGCGGGCACACCGCCCGCCTTCCTTCTCGCACTGCGGCGACCCGATCTCGTACGACGGCTCGTCGTCATGGAGTCGCTCCTGGGACCCCTGCCGGGCGCGGAGGACTTCCTGGCCGCCGGCCCGCCGTGGTGGTTCGGCTTCCACGCGGTACCGGGGCTCGCCGAGAACGTCCTGGCCGGACACGAGGCCGAGTACATCGACTGGTTCCTGGACACCGGCACGCACGGCCGCGGTATCCCCGATCGCGTCAGGGACGCCTTCCTCGCCGCCTACACCGGCCACGAGGCCCTGCGCTGCGCCTTCTCGTACTACCGGGCCATGCCCGCGAGCGGGCGGCAGATCCGCGACGCCGCGCGGCACGCCCGGCTGACCATGCCCACGATGACGGTCGGCTCCCATCCCGTCGGAGCGGCCCTCGAACGACAGGTGCGGCCCCTGGCCGACGATCTGACGAGCCATCTGATCCCGGACTGCGGCCACATCATCCCCCTGGACCGCCCCGGAGCCCTGCTCGACGTGCTCGAACCGTTCCTCGCCGCCGACCTGCCGGGCCAGGATGCCTAGTTGGGCCCGGACGCCTGGTTGCCGGCGAACATGTCGAGCAGGCCCTGCGGCGAGTCGGCCCGGAAGATGCGGACGAGGCTGTCGGCGGACTCGGCGGCGGCGTTCTCGCTGCGGGGGAACAGCGCCTGCTCGTAGGCGGCGAGCGCGGCTTCGGTGTCGCCGGGGTGCGCGGCGACGGCACGGGCGAGTTCGGAGCCGTCGAACATGGCGAGGTTGGCGCCCTCCCCCGCGAAGGGGGACATGAGGTGGGCCGCGTCGCCGAGCAGCGTGACGCCCGGCACGCGCTCCCAGCGGTGGCCGACCGGCAGGGTGTGGATGCGGCGCGGGGTCAGTGACCCGTCGGCGTCGGCGACCAGCGCCTGAAGGCTCTTGTCCCAGTCGGCGAAGTGCTCGAGGACGGCGGCCTTGGCGAGGTCGGTGGCCGTGAAGTCGATCGAGGAGATCCACTCCTCCGGGACCCGCAGCGCGGTGTAGACGTGCAGGCTGCCGTCGGTCTCGCGGTGGGCGAGGAATCCCTTGTCCGCGCCGAGCGCGAAGAACATGCCGCCGCCCACGACGGCGGCGCTGTCCGGGTGGCGGGCGTCGGCGTCCAGGAGGTCCACCTCGACGAAGGAAATGCCGGAGTAGGCGGGGGTGGCTTCGGAGACCAGGGGGCGGATGCGCGACCAGGCGCCGTCGGCGCCGATCAGCAGGTCGGTCGTGAAGGCGGAACCGTCGGCGAGGGTCACCTCGTGACGCCCGCCGCCGAGGGGACGCGCCCCGGTGATCTTGGCGCTCCAGTGCACGGCGCCCTCGGGCAGCGAGCCGAGCAGCAGGTCGCGCAGCTGGCCGCGCTCGACCTCGGGGCGGCCGCCGTCGCCGTCGTCCGCCTCTTCCATGCGGACCACGGCGTCCTTGTCCAGGACGCGCATGGCCTCGCCGCCGGGGTGGATGAGCGCGCGGAACTCCTCGTACAGATCGGCGGCGCGCAGGGCGGCCTGCCCGGACTCCTCGTGGATGTCGAGCATGCCGCCCTGGCCGCGGGCCGCCGGTGAGGCCTCCAGGTCGTACAGGGCGGCCTCGATGCCGTTGACGTGCAGGACGCGGGCGAGGGTGAGGCCGCCGAGGCCCGCGCCGACGATGGCGATGGGGTGGTGGGGGTGAGGGGTGGTCATGGCGTTGCTCCTTGCGTGGTGCGTAGTGCGTGATCCGTAACTCGTGGTGCGGCGGGGGTAGGTCAGCGCCCGGTTCCGCTCTCGCCGTCGTCCGGGAGGGGCGTGTGCAGGATTCCGTTGATCAGTGCGCGGAAGCCCCAGGAGATGCGGGCCTCCGGGCGGCCGGAAAGAAGCTGCGCGGCCAGGCCGGCGACGTGCGGGTGGGTCTGCTCGGACGCGCCCCGCAGCGCCCGGGCCGCCGCGTCCCACTCCCCCCGGGCGACCTCGGCATCCCGGTCGCCCGGCGCATGCTCGGCGGCGGTCGCGGTGGCGTACTGGAGCAGCAGGTCGACGCCCCAGGCCGCCTGGCCCGGCGGGACCCCGCCCTCGTCGAGCAGGGCGAGCAGCGTCTCGATGAGCCGCAGATAGTGCTCGCCGCGCGGCCGGGCCACGAGGGCGGCCTTGGCGAGACCGCGGTGCCGGAAGAGCACGCCGGTATAGGAGGTGAGCACCTGCTCGATGCGCTCGCGCCAGTCGCCGTCGACCGGCGCCGCCTCGACCGCGCCGAGCAGTTCGTCCAGGATCGCGGCGTGCAGCTCGGCGGTGTTGCGCACGTAGACGTACAGGGAGGCGGGCCCGGTGTCGAGCTCCTTGGCGAGGCGGCGCATGGTCACCTTGCCCAGGCCCTCGGCGCGCATGATCTCCACCGCGGCGGCGACGATCCCGGCCCGCGTCAGGGCCGGCTTTGCCGGGCGCTCGCGGCGGCTTCGGGGGGCACCGGAAGGAGCGGAGTGAGCTGTCATACGACCACTGTAACGAACATGTTCGTTACGTGCATGTTCGGAACGAACATGTTCGCTAGCATGCCTCTGCGGAAGTGCCAGCGGAGCCCGCACTTCCGCCGCGCCCGGGCGTTCGCGCACCCGGGAGCTTGATTGGCGATCAGCAGGGGCGGGCATCACCGTGGGACAGGATCGACCACGCAAGAGATACGCCGGGGCGCGGTGAGCTGTTGCCGTCGCGAGCACACCGGTCGTCCCAGGGGAGGGAAGTGAGTCGCCATGCGTGCGCACCAGCGCGCCCATCGGCAGGTCACCCGAGTTGAGTACGCACTGCCGCAGGAAGCCGCTTCGGCCGGCCGGGCCCGGAGGTTGACCTCCGCGTTCCTGACCCGGTCCCGCGGGCACCTGACGGAAGTGGATGCCGAACGGGTGGACGACGCCACGCTGATCGTGTCCGAACTCGTCACCAACGCCACCCAGCACGGCCGCAGTCCCTGCCGCCTGCGCCTGGAGGTGTCCGACCACCATGTGACCGTCGAGGTCCACGACGCGAACCCCGAAGGCCCACGGG
>NZ_JBNNJZ010000457.1:0-6717 GCF_050270335.1 Streptomyces sp. NPDC059900 | reverse complement strand
GCGGCGGACCGGTCCTCGGCAACGAAGAAGCCGGTTACGACTGGACCACCTACCCCGAACGCCTGGAGAAGGCCGGGGTGTCGTGGAAGATCTATCAGGACATCGGCGACGGACTCACCGAGAAGGGCCTGTGGGGCGTCCTGGAGGACGCCTACCGCGGAAACTACGGCGACAACTCACTGATGTTCTTCAACAAGTTCCGCAACTCCCGGCCGGGTGACCCCCTCTACGAAAAGGCGCGCAAGGGAACGACCGTCAAGAATGGCGGCGATCTCCTCGATGACCTGCGCGCGGACGTCAAGTCCGGGAAACTCCCGGAGATATCGTGGATCGCCGCCCCGGAAGCATTCTGCGAACATCCCAACTGGCCTGCGAATTACGGCGCCTGGTACATCTCGCAGGTCCTTGACGCGTTGACGGCCGACCCGGAGGTGTGGAGCAGGACCGCTCTGTTCATCACGTACGACGAGAACGACGGCTACTTCGACCACGTGCCGCCGCCCTACCCTCCGGCGGACTCCTCCTGGGGAGCGTCCACCGTCGACACGGACCTCGACCTCTTCCCCGGAGACGGCAGCTACAGCGCGGGCCCCTACGGGCTCGGCATGCGCGTGCCCACCCTCGTCGTGTCCCCGTGGTCGACCGGCGGCTATGTCTGCTCCGAGGTGTTCGACCACACCTCCGTCATCCAGTTCATGGAGCGCCGCTTCGGCGTCCGCGAACCGCACATCTCCCCCTGGCGCCGGGCCATCTGCGGCGACCTCACCTCCGCCTTTGATTTCAGCCTCAAGCACACCGGGCGCGCGGACCTGCCGAGCACCGACGCCTACGAGCCACCGGACAAGGAACGGCACGACAGCTACACGCCCTCGCCGCCCGCCGCCCCCGCCCTGCCCGGCCAGGAGAAGGGCGCGAGGCCCACCCGGCCCCTGCCCTACACGCCCCTGGTCACCGCGGCCGTCAAGCCTTCCGACGGCACCGTCAAGCTCACCTTCACCCCGGGTGACGAGACCGGCGCCTGTTTCCTCGTCACCTCCGGCAACCGCGACGACGGGCCCTGGACCTACACCGCCGCGGCGGGCAAGAAGCTCTCCGACACCTGGAGCACCGGCCCCTCCGAGGGAACGTACGAGCTGACCGTGCACGGCCCGGGCGGCTATCTGCGTACCTACGAGGGGGCCGCCGCGACCGCGAGCCCGGAAGTCACCGGCCACCACGACCGGGAAAGCGGCCGCGTCAGGCTCACCTTCACCAACCCCGCAAGGACCGCCTGCCGCCTGACCGTCACCAACGCCTACGGCGACAGGAGCAGCGAGGTCACCGTCCCGGCGGGCGGCCGCAGGAGCCGCTGGGTCGACCTCGGCCACAGCAAGCGCTGGTACGACCTGCGCGTGCGATCCGACAGCGACAGCGGCTACCTGCGCAGGCTCGCCGGACACGTGGAGACGGGCGAGCCCGGCACCAGCGACCCCGCGCTGCGCACCGCCTGACCCCGCCAGAAGGCACCTAGGCCCCGCCGCCCGCCTCGTCGCCGCCGGCCCTGACACGGACGTGCATGCGCTCGCCCTGCGCACCGAACAGGGCGAGGAACTCCACCGGGATGTCACCGGCGTTGGCGAAGCCGTGCGGGGTGCGGGTGTCGAACTCGGCGGCTTCGCCCGCGGTGAGGACGAGGTCGTGGTCGCCCAGGGCCAGGAGCAGGCGCCCGGAGAGGACGTAGAGCCACTCGTACCCCTCGTGCATGCCCTGCTCGGGGCGCGCCCTCTGCCGGGTGCCGCTCCTGGCGACCGGCATGACCTGCTTGTAGGCGTGCATTCCGCCGAGATACCGGGTCAGGGGGACCCAGGTGTTGCCGTGGCGCAGGAAAGGGCGGGGATGGATGCGCGGGTCGCCCGTCTGGGGTGCACCGACCAGTTCGTCGAGCGGCACTCCGTACGCCCTGGCCAGCGGCAGCAGGAGCTTCAGGGTCGGCTCGCGCTGCCCGGCCTCGAGGCGCGAGAGCGTGCTCAGGGAGATGCCCGTCTCCTCGCTCAGCCGGGCCAGGGTGGCGCCCCGCGCCTTGCGCAGCGCCCGCAGCCGGGGGCCGACGGCGGTCAGCACGTCCGCGAGGTCGGTGTCGTCGCTCATCACTCCATTTGCCGATGCGGCAAATATCTTTGTCAAGCCGCCGTGGCCGCGCGCAGGGTTGCCGCAGAGCCGCCGAGCAGGCATAAGGAGCCCTCATGAGCGATCAGCAGACCGATCCCCGCAACGCCTCCGACACCCGCAGCGGTCCCGCCGCCGGATCGGCCGAGGCGTTCTGGGACGAGCGCTACGACCAGAGCGACCGGCTGTGGAGCGGCGAGCCCAATGCCGCTCTCGTGCGCGAGACGGAGGGTCTGACGCCGGGCAGCGCCCTGGACCTGGGCTGCGGAGAGGGGGGCGACGCGATCTGGCTCGCGCGGCAGGGCTGGCGCGTCACCGCCACCGACATCTCCCGTGTCGCCCTCGGCCGCGCGGCCGGCCACGCGGACCAGGCGCGGGTCGCCGACCGCGTCGAGTGGCAGCACCACGATCTCGGCGCGTCGTTCCCGGCCGGCAGCTACGACCTGGTCTGCGCCCAGTTCCTGCACTCCCTGCACGAGATGCCGCGCGAGCAGATCCTGCAAAACGCCGCAGCGGCCGTCTCCGGGGGCGGCACCCTCCTCATCGTGGGCCACATGGGGTTCCCGGGCTGGGAGACCGAACCGCACCCCGGCGTGGACTTCCCCACTCCTCAGAAGGTCCTGGCCTCCCTCGACCTGCCGGCCGGGCAGTGGGACGTACTCGTCTGCGACACCCATGAGCACCCCCTCACGGCTCCCGACGGCGAGCCCTCCACGCGGACCAACTACACCGTCAAGCTGCGGCGCCGCGGCCGGCAGGACTGACCGCGCGGGCCGTCCCGGTCAGCGGGCAGTCGTCCGGGTCAGCGGGGCAGTCGCACGGTCAGGGTCACCATGAATCCGCCGGGCCCCGTCGAGATGCCGAGCCCGTCGGTGAGCAGGTCGGCAAGCCACAGTCCCCGCCCGCCCTGGTCGCCGTCGAGAGCGGGGACCCGCCCGGGGATGACGTCGGCGCTGAAGCCGGGGCCCGCGCCATGGATGTGGCAGTCCAGATGACCGTTGCTGCGCTGCAGGATCAGCTTGCCGCCACCGCCGGCATGCGCGACCGCGTTGACCGCCACGGCGTCCAGGGCGACGATGAATTCGCCGCGCCGTGGCTCGGTCAGCCCCTGGTGGCCCGCGTACTGCTCGACGAGCATCCGGAGTTTTGGCAGGTCGTCCTGGTCGAAGCGGGATTCCAGCAGGGTGACGGGCGGGTTCTCGCGGGACCCTGGCGCTGTCGGCATCAGCGGCCCACCTCATTGATCACCAGGTGGGGCACTTGGTTCGCGCCCGCCCGGTGCAGGATGCGGGCCGGTGTCGGCGGGCAGTCGACTCGGACCGGGACGTGCGCATGCTTGAGAACCAGCCGCAGCAGATCCACCGCACAGGCCGCGCCGAGGAAGACGAGGCCGGAAAGGTCCACGGTCAGCGACCGGGAATCCCCGCTGCGCCTGAGCCCCTCGCGTACGGCGCCGATGAACTCCTCCCCGGTGGCCAGGTCCGCCTCGCCGACCAACCGCACTACGCCGTCCGCGTGTTCCACGTGCAGGTCACCGAGGTGGGGCAGCAGTCGACAGGGGTGCGCACTGTGCATGGCCGCCAGGACACCGGGGGCGAACCACCGGGCGTCGTAAGCGCAGATCTCGGTGTAAGGGCGGCCGGTGAACAGATGCTGTGCGTGGGACTCGCGGTGCATCATCACTTCGACATCGGCGCCCAGGTCGCCCACCCAGTGCATGTCGATGTAGGTACGAAGCCCGCTGTAGCCCTCCTCCAGGGCCTTGTCCGTCTCCTCCGTGATGCGCTCCCACTGGCGGTGCGGGGTGAACGCTTCCTGCGGCTGGATGAGCGAGCGCATGCTGCTGAGCACCAACTGGCCCTGCCGGCGCGCGGCCCCCAGCAGTACCCCCAGCGCGTCGAGGCGGTTCCACACCTGTTCGTCCTCCATGTGCGGAGCGGCGAAGACCATGACCTTCTCGCGCTTCACGAGCCCCGCCCACACAAAGGCGGAAACCACGTCGCGGCCCGCATCGTCGTCGGCGTAACTGACGAATGCGTGGTCACCCGCGCGCAGGTGCTGAACCGGGATCGTTCCGACCGACGCCGAGCCGGTATCTGCCATGTCTCACCTCCGGGGCCCGGCAGGACCCGACGGGAACCAAGTGGGGGGCAAACGCTAACGCTCCGTACCCGCGGCGGCAGACCCCTGCGGATAGCGACCGTTAACTGACGGCGCGCCCCTTCTCGGCGATCGAGAGTGCCCGAAACTGATGCGTTCCGCACTGGATCTGCTCGGCAAGTGGCCCCAGCGGAAAGGGAGTTCAGGACTCCCCGAGGGTGTGCTCCACGAGTGCGCGCGCATAGGCGGCGTCCAGCGGGCCGGGCCTGAAGAGGATGCGGTACATCATCGGCGCCACAACCTCATCGATGACCCGTTCCGCGTCCGGGGCCGCCTCGCCCCGTTCCGCCGCACGGGCGAGGACGATGCCGATCTGGTCGGCGGCGTAGGCGGAGCACTGGCCGGCGTTGCTCCCGTCCGGGTCGCCGAGGAGTGCGTCCCTGATGTACGCGCGCCCCGGCGGGGACGCCATCTCGTCGAGGAACTGCTCCGCCCAGGCCCCGAGGTCCGCGCGCAGGCTGCCGAGGTCGGCGGGCGGCGCTTCGGGGCGCAGGTGTTCGACGGCGACGTCGGACAAAAGCTCCTGCAAGTCCCCCCACCGGCGGTAGACGGTCGAGGGGGTCACTCCCGCGCGGGCCGCGACCAGCGGGACGGTCAACGCCTCGCGCCCCGACTCGGCCTGCAGCTCACGCACTGCCGCGTGGACTGACTCCTGGACCCGGGCACTGCGCCCTCCGGGCCGGGCCATGGGCTTGGGACTCATGGCTCCACCTTAACGCCTTAACGCTAATTTATTGCTTCTAGTGATTGCTGCGGAGCGGTGGGAGGGTGTCCTCAAGCCGCTATCGGAGCGAGCTGCCCCGCAGCCGTTCCGGCCGCCGCTGCCGCTCCGGCCACCTCGTAGGCGCGCCCGGCCCGCAGGACCGTCGCTTCGTCCAGAGGGCGCCCCATCAGCTGCATGCCGATCGGCATGCCCGCACGGTCCTGGCCGACGGGCAGCGTCAGCGCCGGAAAGCCCGTGATGTTGGCCGGTGCGGAGAGGCGGACGTAGCTGTCGGAGACAGCTTCCACGGTGCCGTCGGCCCACTCCACGCTCTCCTGACCGGACGTGACGGCCGTCATCGGCACCGCCGGGGCGGCGATCACGTCGACCCGGCCGAGCATCTGAGCCCACGCGTCGCGCATCAGGGTCCTGGCGCGCTGGGCCCGGAGGTAGTCGCCGGCGGTCACGAACTCGCCCGCCTCCAGCAGGACTCGGACATCCGCCGCGTACAGATCGGGCGTCGAGCGGAGTGTTCGCTCGTGGTACGAGGTCGCTTCGGGAACCATCAGGCCCCAGTGGACGGCCTGGATGTAGCGCGTCATCGGGATCTCGACCTCGACGAGTTCGGCTCCCAGCTCCTGGAGCCGGTCGATGGCCCGGCGCACGCTGGCCTCGACCTCCGGGCTGACACGCTCGAAGTAGTAGTTGCGCGGCACGCCCACCCGCAGCCCGGTCAGGTCACCGGCCTCCGCGGCGGCGCCACCGCCCGGTTCACGCTGCTGCGGCCCTTCCAGCGCGGCGAGGACGAGCGCCGCGTCCCGAACCGTGCGGGTGACGGGGCCGACGTGGTCCAGGGACCAGGACAGGGATGTCACACCGCGCCGGGAGATCAGGTCGTACGTCGGCTTGAGGCCGACCACGCCGTTCAGTGCCGCGGGGACGCGGATCGAACCGCCGGTGTCGGTGCCCAGTGCGAAGGTGGCCTCTCCCGCCGCGACGGCGACGGCCGAGCCTCCGCTCGACCCGCCTGCGACCCGGCCCTGGTCCCAGGCGTTGTGCGTCTGAGGGGTGGTGAGGCCGTAGGCGAACTCGTGGGTGTGGGTCTTGCCGAGCAGCACCGCACCGGCCGCGGACAGGCGCGCGGCGACGACGCTGTCCTCTTCGGCGACATGGTCCGCCCTGACGCGGGAGCTCGCCGTGGTGGGCATGCCCTCGGCGTCGATCAGGTCTTTCAGACCCATGGGGATGCCGTGCAGCGGACCGCGCAGCCGACCCCGGGCGATCTCGCGCTCGGCCAGGGCCGCCGACGCCCGGGCGGCGTCGGCGGCGACGGTGACGTAGGCATGGAGGCGCGATTCCACCGCTTCGACGCGACCGAGGACGGACTCGGTCAGATCGACCGGCGACAGCTCACCCGCGGACACCGCGCGGGCGGCGTCGGCGAGTGAGAGCTCATACGGCTGCATGGACGTTCTCCTGTCCCGCGGCGTCCGCCGCGTCGACCGTCTCCGCCGTGCGCACCGTGCGCGCCGTGTCCGGCGTGTAGGCCATGGCGGGAGGCGTGTCCCCGAAGTCCAGTTCCCTCAGCGTGGCGATGACGGAGTGGATGTGATTGGCCGTCGCCGCCACCGCCTCGTGACGGTCGCTTTCCAGCGGCAGCCCCGCCCGGAGAGCCCCGCGGGCGGCCTCCTGCGGGGTGAGATCGGCGG
>NZ_JBNNJZ010000456.1:0-6736 GCF_050270335.1 Streptomyces sp. NPDC059900 | reverse complement strand
GATATGCCGGGGTTCTCCTTCTCGAAGGCGTCGATCACCTTCTGCAGGCCGGGCACCTGGGCCACGTCCCACACCCCGTACGAGAGAGTGGTCCGCCCGCCGCTCTCCTCGCCGCCGTCGTCGCTCTGGCCGGAGCAGGCGGCGAGCAGGGGCGCCGCCATCGCTCCGTACAGCAGGGTTCTCCTGCGCATGGGTGCCTCCTGTCCTAGTGCGCCGAATCCGTCAGGAGATCGGATTCGACCTGGTCAAGTGCCTTGCGTACGGCGCCGATCGCGACGCCCTGTTCGCCGAGCGTGCTCAGCGCGATACGGGGGACGTGCAGCGTCAGCGGGCGCAGCCGGTCCTCGATGAGCGGTACGAGATGGCCGCCCAGCGGGGTCGCGCCGCCGGTGAGCACCACCAGTTCCGGGTCGACGGCGAGGGCGAGGGCGGCGATGCCCGGCGTAATGCGGTCGGCGAAGTCGGCGACGGCGGCCAGGGCGCGCGGGTCCGCGTCGTCGGCGGCGCGGGCGAGGGCGGCCACCTCGGACTCGCCGGAGCGGCGTGCGCCCTGCCAGCTGAGCGCTTCCTGTGCGGTGTTCATGCCGAGCAGCGGGAGCAGGCCCAGTTCGCCCGCGCCGCCGCGCCGCCCGCGGTGCAGGCGCCCGCCGATGGTGAGGCTGCAGGCCACGCGGTGGCCGGTCAGGACGCAGACGACGTCACCGGCGAGGGTCGCGGCGCCCTGCCAGCGCTCGGCGAGCACGGCGAGGTTCACGTCGTTCTCGACGAGGGTGTGGCCCGGCTCCTCGTCGGCGAGCAGCCGCCCGAGGTCGACGCCGGACCATTCGGGGATGACGTGCGAGGTGATGGTGCCGCCCGCGTCGACGACGCCGGGTACGCCCACGCAGCGGGCGAGTATGTCGTCGCGCCGTACGGCGTGCGCGGCCAGGAAGGCTTCGAGTGCCCCGCGCAGGAGGTCGAGCCTGCGGGCTCCGCCCAGCCGGGGGTCGATGTCCTCGCGGTGCACGGCGAGGACCGTGCCGCCGAGGTCGGCGAGGAGCAGCACCATCTTGTGCAGGCCGATGTCGGCGCCCACGACCCGGCCCGCCTCCACGCGGAAGCGGAAGCGCCGGGCGGGGCGGCCGGGCGTGCGCTCGCCTTCGTCGCGCTCGGCCTCCCCCGCCCAGCCGTGCGCGGCCAGTTCCTCCAGGGCGGCTTCCACCGTGGGCCGGGACAGGCCGGTGCCGGCGGCAAGCTCCGCGAGGGTCTGCGGGCTGCGGCGGTGCAGGGCGCGCAGCACGACGGTGGTGTTCAGGCGGCGCAGCGAGGCGAGGTCATGCCCCCGTGTTCCGTTCCGCAACACTTCTTCACCCCATGTCGAGGCCAGGACAGCCCTGTTGACCTGTGGGCCAACCGCTTCTCCCGGAGATTAAGGAGGACACTTGCATAATCATCTCCGCCGGGGAACCCCCTTCGCGGGAGCAGAATTACGCCGAGGTTTCCTGATGGCCCATCAGGAAAGAGCCGCGTTAACTCCGTGCGCGACCCCTTGCCAAGGCAGATAGTACGTGTTCGGATTATCTCCGTCGGGCGGCCACCCACCGCCTCATATTCGCAGTTCAGACCCTGTGCGGCGGGCTCATGACGCCTGTCCGAGCGCCCCCAGCACCCCCTCCCGTCCCCTCGCACGAAGTGTCCGGAGCCGCGCTGCCCGCATGCCCTGCGGCAGCCCGAGAGAAGGGAACCCCCGTGTTCGATCTTTCGTCCGTCGATCTGCTCGACGCGTTCACCCGCGAACTGCGACTGTGCAAGCTCCGGGAGGGCGAGCACGTCGTCGTCCTGTCCGAGCCCGGCAGCCGCGGCGACTACGTGGCGGCGGCGTTCGGCGCCGCGAAGGCCTGCGGCGCCCATGTCATCGCCGCGACCGTCCCCGGCGGCAGCCCCGCGCCGATGCCGAGCACCCACACGGGTGCGGGCCCCGGCCTTGTCTCCGTGCTCAACGACACCACCGCGCAGGACCTCCTGAAGTCCGCCGACCTGGTCGTCGACATCACCCGCGAGGGCTTCATCCACGCGCCGGTGCAGCAGGAGATCCTGCGCGCGGGCACCCGCATCATCTTCGTCTGCGACGCACCCGACGTCCTCATCCGCAATCTGCCCGAGGAGGCCGACAAGGACGAGGTCCTCGAAGGCGTCCAGCTGCTCGAGCGGTCCTCGCTCATGCGGGTCACCTCGGACGCGGGCACGGACCTGACCGTGCAACTCGCGGGCTCCAAGCCCGAGTTCCAGTGCGGCTTCGCCGACGACCCGGGCCGCTGGGACCACTGGCCGAGCACCATGGTCCTGTGCTGGCCGGAGATCTCCGACGGGCAGCTCGTGCTCGCCGAGGGCGACATCCTGCTGCCCTTCAAGGAGTACGTCCGCCAGCCGGTCACCCTCCAGATCTCGGGCGGGCAGATCGAGAAGGTGTCCGGCGGCGCCGAGGCCGAACTCCTGAACACGTTCTTCGAGGACGCCGACGACCAGTGGGCGCGCAGCCTCTCCCACATGGGCTGGGGCCTGATGCGGACGGCCGACTGGTTCGCCACCGCCATGTACGGCAAGGACGACCTGATGGGCATGGACGCCCGCGCCTTCGCCGGGAACTTCCTGTGGTCCACCGGCCCCCACCCCGTCCTCGGACGCGAGTCGTACGCCCACCTCGACATCGCCATGCGCGGCTGCACGGTCCGGGTCGACGAGACCGAGGTCGTCACGGGCGGCCGGCTCACCGAACGCTGAGCCGCGCAGCAACTGCCCTTGCACATCAGGAAGATGGAGGAAGCGTGGCGTCCAGCCAGTCGTACGAAGTCACCGTCGTCGGAGGCGGCCTCGGTGGCCTGACCGCGGCCCTCGCGCTGCGGCACCGCGGTCTGCGGGTCACCGTGCTCGAACAGGCGCCGCAGCTCGGCGAGGTCGGCGCGGGCATCCAGACCGCGCCGAACGCCAGCCGTGTCCTGCTCGGCCTGGGCCTTCGCAGGCAGCTGGAAGCCATCCACACCGAACCGCTCGACCAGGTGCGGCGGCGCTGGAAGGACGGCAGCGTCGTCGGCCTGACCTCCCTCGGGCGGCGCTGCAAGGAGCAGTTCAACGCGCCGTACTGGCACTACCACCGGGCCGACCTGCACCGCGTCCTCATGGACGCCTGCGTGGACCCGGCGGGCCCCGGCCCCGTCGTCGCGCTGCACACCGCGAGCAAGGTCGCCGAGCTCGACCGCACCGACCCGGCGCGCCCGGTGACGATCACGGACGACGGGCGGCGGTACGTGTCCGACGTCGTCATCGGCGCCGACGGAATCCGCTCCCGGGTGCGCGATCTGATGGGCGCCCCCGACACACTGCTCTTCTCCGGCGAGATGGCCTACCGGGCCCTGATACCGGGCGAGCTGATCGCGGCCGACCCGGCGACGCGCTGGCTGGTCGACCGCTACCAGTCCACGATCTGGTACGGGCCCGACCGGCATCTGGTCCACTACATGATCCGCGGCGGCGAATACCTCAACATCGTGGCCTGTGTGCCGTGCACGGACGAGGTCGCCGAGAAGTGGTCCGTCGCCGCCACCGCGCAGGACCTCGTCGACGCCTTCCCGGGCTGGGACGACCGTGTCCCCGCGATGCTCTCCAAGGCGAAGGAGGACGTCTCCTGCTTCGCGCTCTACCACCGGCGCCGCGACCCGGTCTGGCAGGACGGCCGCGTCGCCCTGCTCGGCGACGCCTGCCATGCGATGCTCCCCTACCAGGCACAGGGCGCGTCGCAGGCCATGGAGGACGCCGCCGTGCTCGCCGAGGAACTGGGCGCGGTCACGGCGGACGACACCGAGCAGGCGCTGCGCCGCTACGTCGACCGGCGCGCCAAGCACGCCGGAATGGTCCAGGACGCCTCGCTGCAGAACAAGACCTTCTACCACTTCCCCGACGGCCCCGAGCAGCGGGCCAGGGACGAGAAGCTCCGGCGGGACTTCGACGGCGAGTCCGATCTCTCCTACGAGTGGCTCTGGGGCGGCAGCCCGCTCAACGACCCCGACCTCGGCGCATTCTCCTACCAGTTCACACGCTGAGTACCAGTTCACACGCTGAGCCCATTGGGAGCGAACGTGAAAACAGGCGATCAGATCGTTCAGGAACTTCCCTGGAGATGGTCGGTCCAGGGCAAGATCTTCATCATCGGCGGCCTCGGCTACCTCTTCGACGCGTACGACATCGCCTTGAACGGCTTCCTCATGCCGCTCCTCGGCAAGCACTTCGACCTCTCGCTCAGCGCGCGCGGGCTCGTCGCCACCGCGAACCTGGTGGGCATGGCCGTGGGCGCCGTCGCCTGGGGCGCGGTCGCCGACCGGATCGGGCGCAAGAAGGCGTTCAGTGTCACGCTGCTGATCTTCGCCATGTTCTCCGTGCTCGGAGCGCTCGCGCCGACCTATCCGGTCTTCCTCGCGCTGCGGTTCCTCGCGGGCGTGGGGCTCGGCGGCTGCATCCCCGTGGACTACGCCCTGGTGGGCGAGTTCTCGCCGCGCAAGTACCGGGGCAGGATCCTCACCGCGCTCGACGCGTGGTGGCCGGTGGGCGTGACCCTGTGCGGACTCGTCTCGACGGCGATGCTGACGCTCGACGGCAACTGGCGGTGGATGCTGGCCACGATGGTCCTGCCCGCACTGCTGCTGTTCTGGGCCCGGCGCGGCATCCCCGAGTCGCCGATCTATCTGACCAAGAAGGGCCGCGAGGCCGAGGCGCGCAAGGTCATCGACGACCTGGTGGCCCGTACGGGCGCCCCGGTGGAGCCCTACGTCATCCCCGAGCCGGTGCCGGACGACGGGCCGCGCGGCGTGGCCGCCGCCGCCGAGCAGTTGCGCCGCATCTGGCGCTTCAGCCCGCGCATCACCTCCGCGGCCTGGCTGCTCTTCGCCACGATCATGCTCGTCTACTACGCGGCGCTGAGCTGGATGCCCTCGATCCTCAAGGAGGAGGGCCAGGGCGACACGGCCGCGTTCATGAGCACCACCCTGATGAGCGGCGTGGGCATCGTCGGTGTCCTTGTCTCCACTGCCCTGGTCGACCTCGTCGGACGCAAGTGGCTGATCGGCGTCTCCGCGCCGGTCGCCTCGCTCGCCCTTGTGGTGTTCGCGCTGGTCAGGGATATGCCGACCGGGTCGGTCGTGGCCATCGGGGTCTTCGGCTTCCTGGCCCAGCTGGCCATCCCCGCCCTGTACGCGTACGTCTCCGAGCTCTACCCCACTCCCCTGCGCGCCAGCGGCTTCGGCTGGGCCTCCTCGGCCAGCCGGGCGCTCACCGGGTTCGCGCCGCTGCTCTTCGGTTCGGTGATGTGGCCGCTGCTCGGTCTTCCCCTGACGTTCGCCGTGCTGGGCGGGACGGTCCTGGTGGCCGTCGGGTGGATGGCGGTGGCGGCACCGGAGACGAAGGGGCGCGAGCTGGACGGCGGGGACGAACCCCCGGTGCCGTCGCCGCTGCCGGTCACCGAGCAGGTGGCGCCGTGAAGCCCGCCCCCTTCGCCTATCACCGGGCCCGCGACCTCGAAGGCGCCACGCGTCTGCTCGCCGAGCTCGGTGATGACGCCAAGGTCGTCGCAGGCGGCCAGAGTCTGGTCGCGATGATGAACTTCCGGCTCGCCCGGCCCCGGCACCTGGTCGACATCGCCGGACTCCGGGAGCTTGACCGGGTGCGCACGGACGCGGCGGGCGGGCTGCGCGTCGGCGCGCTCACCACGCATCACACGGTGGAGAGGGACCCGGCGGGGCGGCTCGGGGCGGACTTCGCCGTGCTGCGCGAGGCCATGCGGCGGGTCGGGCATCTGCCGATCCGCACCCGCGGCACCGTCGGCGGCAGCATGGCGCACGCCGACGCCACCGCCGAGTGGTGTCTGCTCGCCCTCGCCCTTGACGCCGAGTTCGTGGTCCGCGGACCGCGCGGTGAGCGCAGGATCGCGGCCGGGGACTTCTTCCTCGGCTACTACACCACCGCACTCGACTTCGACGAGATCCTCGTCGAGATCGTCTTCCCGCGTCCGGCCCCGCACGCCGCACTCACCGAATTCGCCGAACGGCAGGGTGACTTCGCCCTCGTCTCGGCCGTCGTGGACCTTGATGTCGCGGGCGGTGCGGTACGCGGCGGGCGTGTCGCGCTCGGCGGGGTCGCCGCGGCCGTGGTGCGGGTGCCGGAGGCGGAAGCGGTCCTCGCGGACGGCGGTTCCTTCGCCGAGTGCGCCGCCGCGGCGGCGGATGCCGTCGAACCGCCGGCCGACGCGTCCGGCAGTACGCACTACCGCAAGCAACTCGTCCGCACGCTGGTCCGGCGTGCCTGTGAGGAGGCGAAGGCCCGATGAACGAGCAAGCGAGGCCGGATCGGCTGGTCGGCCGGTCCGTGCCCCGGCGTGAGGACCCCCGGCTCCTCACCGGACGCGGCAGGTTCGTCGACGACATCGCGCTGCCGGGCATGCTGCACGCCCAGTTCGTGCGCAGCACGGTCGCGCACGGCGAGATCACCTCGATCGACCTGACGGCGGTACGTGACGTGCCGGGCGTCGTCGCGGCATTCGCCGCCGACGACCTGGAGCTGCTCGACATCACCGCCGAACTCGGGCGCCCGCTGTCGGAGTTCGTGCCCACCGCGATGCCCGTCCTGGCCCGCGACCGGGTCCGCTACGTCGGGGAACCCGTCGCGATCGTCGTGGCACGGGACGCCTACGCCGCGGAGGACGGTCTGGAAG
>NZ_JBNNJZ010000455.1:0-6736 GCF_050270335.1 Streptomyces sp. NPDC059900 | reverse complement strand
CCCTCGTACTGGACGTACTTGGGTCTGCGCCCGGTGCGGCGAGAGTGCGTGCATGGCGTCGCGCGGCAGACGGGAGTTTGACGACAGGCCCTAGGGGCGGGAATCAGCCCTTCCGGCGGTGCGGAAGGGCCGCCGGAAGGTGAATCGGGCACCGAACGGGCAGTCCGGACCCCCCGAACGGGCAGCCCTGCCGCCCGGAGCAGAGGCCGCGGCGCTGCCAAACGGGCAGAGACGGGCACCATCGCCCGCACTCCGAGCCTGTTCACACACCGTCCCCCGCTGTAGAACTTCCCCACAGGGCCCGAACGGGCACAGCCAGGGAAGGAGGCGGCATCCATGACCGCGGAAGAACGACAGCGGGAGATCGTCCGGGCAGCACGGACCTCCGGCTCCGTGGACGTCACCGCGCTCGCCACCGCACTGGGCGTCGCCAAGGAGACCGTCCGCCGTGACCTGCGCGCCCTGGAGGACCACGGTCTGATCCGCCGCACGCACGGCGGCGCCTACCCCGTGGAGAGCGCGGGCTTCGAGACGACCCTGGCGTTCCGCACCACCATGCACGTCCCCGAGAAGAGAAGGATCGCCACCGCCGCCGCCGATCTTCTCGGCGACGCCGAAACGGTCTTCGTCGACGAGGGCTTCACCCCGCAGCTCATCGCCGAGGCACTGCCCGAAGCCGCCAAGGGCCGCCCCCTGACCATCGTCACGGCGTCCCTTGCCACCGCCGGCGCTCTCGCAGAGGCCGACAACATGTCCGTCCTCCTGCTCGGCGGCCGGGTCCGCCCCGGCACGCTCGCGACCGTCGACCACTGGACGACGCGCATGCTGGCCGGGTTCGTGATCGACCTCGCGTACATCGGCGCCAACGGCATCTCCCGCGAGCACGGCCTGACCACGCCCGACCCCGCGGTCAGCGAGGTGAAGACGCAGGCCATCCGCGCCTCGCGGCGCACCGTGTTCGCGGGCGTGCACACCAAGTTCGGGGCGACGAGCTTCTGCCGGTTCGGGCACGTCGGCGAGTTGGAGGCCATCGTCACGAGCACGCAGCTGCCCGCCTCCGAAGCGCACCGCTACTCGCTCCAGGGCCCCCAGGTCATCCGCGTCTGACCCCCGCGCCCCCGCTCACGTCTCCCCCGCCCCTCCCGACTCTCCTGCCCGGCACCTCTCGTGATCCCGCACGCCCAAAAATCCACCCCAGGAGCATTCATGCGAACCCAGAGCCGACGGAGGCCGCGCGCACTCGCCGCGGCAGCCGCAGGGACGCTGCTTGCCCCGCTGCTCTCCGGCTGCTGGGCCGGGGCGGGCGGGACCGGTTCCGGCGACTCCATCAACGTACTGATGGTGAACAACCCGCAGATGATCGAACTGCAGAAGCTCACCGCGGCCCACTTCACCAAGGAAACGGGCATCAAGGTGAACTTCACGGTCCTGCCCGAGAACGACGTCCGCGACAAGATCAGCCAGGACTTCGCCAACCAGGCGGGCCAGTACGACGTCGCCACGCTCTCCAACTACGAGATCCCGATCTACGCCAAGAACGACTGGCTGCACGAACTCGGCTCGTACACGAAGAAGGACACGGCGTACGACGAGAAGGACGTGCTGCCGTCCATGCGCGAGTCCCTCACCGGCGACGACGGCAAGCTCTACGGACAGCCCTTCTACGGAGAGTCGTCCTTCCTGATGTACCGCAAGGACGTCTTCAAGAAGGCCGGTCTCACCATGCCGAAGAACCCCACCTGGCAGGAGGTGGCCGAGCTCGCGGCCCGGACGGACGGCGCCGAGTCCGGCATGAAGGGCATCTGTCTGCGCGGCCTGCCGGGCTGGGGCGAGCTGATCGCGCCCCTGACGACGGTGGTGAACACCTTCGGAGGGACGTGGTTCGACAAGGACTGGAAGGCGCACCTCGACTCCCCCGAGTTCACGAAGGCGACACAGTTCTACGTGGACCTGGTGCGCAAGCACGGCGAGTCCGGAGCCGCCCAGTCCGGCTATGCCGAGTGCCTGAACAACCTCACCCAGGGCAAGACCGCCATGTGGTACGACGCCACGGCCGCCGCCGGTTCCCTGGAGTCCGCCAAGTCCCCCGTCAAGGGGAAGATCGGCTACGTACCGGCGCCCGTGGAGAAGACGAAGAACTCCGGCTGGCTCTACACCTGGGCGTGGGGTCTCCAGAAGGCCTCGCGCAACCCCGACAAGGCCTGGAAGTTCGTCTCCTGGGCGTCCAGCAAGGAGTACGAGGAACTGGTCGGCGAGAAGATCGGCTGGTCCAACGTCCCCGCGGGCAAGCGCTCCTCGACGTACGACAACCCCGAGTACGTCAAGGAAGCCGCCGCTTTCCAGGACGTCACGCACGACGCCATCGAGGGCGCACGGCCGACCGACCCGGGCGTGCAGCCCAGGCCCGCGCCCGGCATCCAGTTCGTCGGCATCCCCGAGTTCACCGATCTCGGCACGAAGGTCTCCCAGGAGATCAGCGCGGCCATCGCCGGGCGCCAGTCCGTCGAATCGGCCCTCGAGAAGTCGCAGAAGCTCGCCGAGAAGATCGCCGAGGAGTACGAGGGACGATGACCGCCACCGCGAGCACCACCACCGTCGCGCCGACCACCGCGCGTGCCCCCGGCCCCAAGGCGCCGGGAAAGCTGCGAGCCTGGGCCACCAGGGCCCCGCTCCTGCCCGCCCTGATCTTCATGGTCGTCGTCACCCAGCTGCCCTTCGTGGCCACGCTGGTGATCTCCTTCTTCGACTGGAACGCCCTCTATCCCGACGCCCGCAGCTTCACCGGACTCGACAACTACTCCGAGGTCCTCACCGATCCGGACCTGCGCAAATCCGTTCTGACGACCATCGTGCTCACGGCCACCGTCGTGCTGGCGAGCCTGGTCATCGGGCTCGGCCTCGCCCTGCTCCTGGACCGCAAGTTCCGGGGCCGCGGCATGGTGCGCACCCTGCTCATCGCGCCGTTCCTGCTGGTGCCCGTGGCCGCCGCCCTGCTGTGGAAGCACGTGCTCTACAACCCCGAGTACGGCCTGTTCAATGGCCTGCTGCACTGGGTGGGCGGCGACGGCGCGGCCCAGCCCGACTGGGTGTCCAACACCCCGCTGCTCGCCATCGAGGCCTCCCTGATCTGGCAGTGGACGCCCTTCATGATGCTGATCCTGCTCGCGGGGCTGCAGAGCCGCGACAACGAACTCGTCGAAGCGGCCCGGATGGACGGCGCGGGCAACTGGCAGGTCTTCCGCTATCTGACGCTGCCGCATCTGCGCCGGTATCTGGAACTCGGCTCGCTGCTCGGCTCGATCTACATCGTGCAGAACTTCGACGCCGTCTTCACGATCACCTCGGGCGGCCTCGGCACCGCCAACCTGCCCTACACCGTCTACCAGAGCTTCTACCAGGCCCACGAGAACGGCCTGGCGTCCGCCGCCGGTGTCCTCGTCGTCATCGGTTCCATCATCATCGCGACCTTCGCGCTGCGGGTCGTCTCGTCCCTGTTCCGTGAGGAGGCGTCCCGCGCATGAGCACCGCTGCGACGCATGTACGCACCAAGCCAGGAAGCCGCTTCCGCATCCGGGGCTCCGCGGGCCTCGGCCTGGCCGCCTGGCTGGCCGGCATCCTGTTCTTCCTGCCCATCGCCTGGATGACGCTGACGTCCTTCCACTCGGAGGAGGACGCGGCCACCAACCCGCCCTCGCTGGCCGCCTCCCTCACCCTGGACGGCTACCGCGACTTCTTCGGCTCGGGCGGCGGCGCGAGCCCCTGGCCCTCGCTCGTCAACTCGACCGTGGCGTCGGTCGCCTCCACGCTGCTCGTCCTTGTCCTCGCGCTGCCCGCCGCGTACGCGCTGTCCATCAGGCCGGTGAAGAAGTGGACGGACGTCCTGTTCTTCTTCCTGTCGACGAAGATGCTGCCGATCGTGGCCGGTCTGCTGCCGATCTATCTCTTCGCCAAGAACACCGACATGCTCGACAACATCTGGCTGCTCGTCATCCTCTACACCTCGATGAACCTGCCGATCGCGGTATGGATGATGCAGTCCTTCCTCGCCGAGGTGCCGCCCGCAATCATCGAGGCCGCGCAGATCGACGGGGCGCGCCTGCCGACCATTCTCGCGCGCGTGGTGGCCCCCATCGCGCTGCCGGGCATCGCGGCGACGTCCCTGATCTGTTTCATCTTCAGCTGGAACGAACTCCTCTTCGCACGGGTGCTCACGGGCGTCGTCGCCCAGACCGCGCCCGTGTTCCTGACCGGCTTCATCACCAGCCAGGGCCTGTTCCTGGCCAAGGTGTGCGCCGCGTCGCTCGTCATCTCCCTGCCGGTGCTCGCCGCGGGGTTCGCCGCCCAGGACAAGCTGGTCCAGGGCCTGTCGTTGGGAGCAGTCAAGTGAAGGCCGCCATCATCGAGTCCGTCGGCAAGGCTGTGGTCGGCGAGGTGCCCGACCCCACTCCCGGGCCGCGCGACGTCGTCGTCGAGGTCGCCGCGTGCGGTCTGTGCGGAACCGATCTGCACATCTTGCAGGGCGAGTTCGCGCCCACCCTGCCGGTGGTGCCTGGACACGAGTTCGCCGGCCAGGTGGTGGGCCTTGGCCGCGAGGTCACGGAGCTCGCGGTCGGCGACCGGGTCGCCGTCGACCCCTCGCTCTACTGCTACGAGTGCCGCTACTGCCGCACCGGCCACAACAACCTCTGCGAGCGCTGGGCCGCGATCGGCGTCACCACCGCGGGCGGCGCGGCCCAGTACGCCGTCGCGCCCGTCGCCAACTGTGTGCGCCTCCCCGAGAACGTACGCACCCAGGACGCGGCGCTCATCGAGCCGCTGTCCTGCGCGGTCCGCGGCTACGACGTGCTCCGCGCCCGGCTGGGCGCCCATGTCCTGATCTACGGCTCGGGGACGATGGGCCTGATGATGCTGGAGCTGGCCAAGCGGACGGGCGCCGCGAGCGTGGACGTCGTGGACCTCAACGCGGACCGCCTGGCCACGGCGCGGCAGTTGGGCGTCTCGGGGTCGGCGGCGGGCGCGGACGAGCTCGACCGGCCGCAGGGCTGGGACATCGTGGTCGACGCCACGGGGAACGCGAACGCCATCCAGGACGGCCTGGGGCGGGTCGCCAAGGCGGGTACGTTCCTCC
Organism: Streptomyces sp. NPDC059900; assembly: GCF_050270335.1. NCBI lineage: Bacteria > Bacillati > Actinomycetota > Actinomycetes > Kitasatosporales > Streptomycetaceae > Streptomyces > Streptomyces sp. NPDC059900. The sequence continues at coordinate 1,608 of NZ_JBNNJZ010000455.1, read as the reverse complement.
AGTTCGGCGTCGCCGACTACGCGACGCGGGTCGAGATCGACCCGTACCGCATCTACAACCAGGAGATCACCATCACCGGGTCGATGGCGGTCCTGCACAGCTATGAGCGGGCGGCGGAGCTGTTCGCCGCGGGCGTGCTCGATCCCGACGTGTTCATCAGCGACCGGATGCCGCTGGACTCCTACCCCGATGCGCTCGACCGGTTCGCCTCGGGGGTGGGCCGCAAGATCGTGGTGGTTCCGTAGCGGCGCGAACGCGGGAGGGTGCCTGCTTTTCGGCTCCCTCCCGCGTTCGGGGAATGCCGGGAAGAAATCTCCGCAGGTAAGGGAACGGCAAAGCCGGGACGTTCGTTACCCCGGACATGACCGCTATGACACCCGGCTCGAACATCCCTCTCACCGCCACCCGCGTGGCGGTGGACGTCGCCGCACCGGTGCGGCTCGACGTATCGGGCCTGCTGCTCACCGCCGACGGCAAAGTGCGCTCCGACGACGACTTCATCTTCTTCAACCAGCCCGCGGGCCCCGGCGTGACCTATCAGTCGGGCGGCGGCACCACCCCCGACAAGATCACGGTGGACACCACCGCCGTGCCCGCCGGCATCGAGAAGATCGTCGTCACGGCGAGCCCGGACGCGGCGGGCCAGTCCTTCCAGGGCATCGAGCCCACCGCCACGATCCGCAACGCGGACGACGGCTCCGTGCTCGCCACGTTCACGCCCCCGCAGCTCGGCGCCGAGACCGCCCTGGTGATCGTCGAGGTCTATCTGCGCAACGGAGCGTGGAAGGCCCGCGCGGTCGGCCAGGGGTACTCGAACGGCCTGGCCGGTATCGCGACGGACTTCGGCGTCTCGGTCGAGGAGCCCGCGGCCCCCGCCGCTCCTGCCGCTGCCGCGCCCGCCGCCCCGATGGCGCCCCCGTCCGGCGCCCCGGTCCAGGGCCCGCCCCCGCCGGTCGCGGACCCCCGCCTGGCCGCACCGGCCGCGCCCGCCGCTCCGCCTGCGCCCGCGGCTCCCGCCCCCGGCGCCGGGAAGATCAACCTGGACAAGGGCCGGGTCAGCCTCCAGAAGAACCAGACGGTGTCCCTGGTCAAGGGCGGCAAGCCGCTCCTGTCCCAGGTCAAGATGGGCCTCGGCTGGGAGCCCGCGTACGGCGGCAAGGACATCGACCTGGACGCCTCGGTCATCGCCTACGGCCCGCAGCGCAACCACGTGGACAGCTGCTATTTCGGCAAGCTGTCGATCGTGAACGGCGCGATCAAGCACTCCGGCGACAACCTCACGGGTGAGGGCGGCGGTGACGACGAGGTGATCGTCGTCGACCTGGGCCGGCTCCCGCAGGACGTGACGGGTCTGGTCTTCACGGTGAACTCGTTCTCGGGCCAGAAGTTCACCCAGGTCGCCAAGGCGTACTGCCGCCTGCTCGACGCGGGGACGGGCGAGGAACTGGTCCGCTTCGACCTCACCAACGCCGAGGCGCAGACGGGCGTGATGATGGCCAAGCTGATCAAGCAGTTCAGCGGCGAGTGGGAAATGACCGCAATGGGTGACTTCGTCAAGTCACGCACCGTGCGCGGAATGGTGAAGCCCGCCGCGCAGGCCCTGTAGGG
>NZ_JBNNJZ010000454.1:0-6752 GCF_050270335.1 Streptomyces sp. NPDC059900 | reverse complement strand
GAGACAGGTACCTCGACGCCGCCGTCGCCCAGCTCCGCGCCGAGGGCCACGAGATCCGGGACGAGGATGTCGCCCGGCTGTCCCCGCTCAAGCACCGCAACCTGAACCTGCTCGGCCGCTACAGCTTCACGGCCAGCGTTCCGGCCACCGGCGCTCTGCGTCCGCTGCGCGACCCGGACGCGGTCGAACTGGATGACGACGAAAGCGACGGCTTGGCCTAGTTCGGGATGGGCGGCTGAGGCAGTTGTTCTGCCGGGCGGTGTCAGGGGTGGGGAGGAGTGGCCAGGGCGACGATGTCGCGGTTCTCCAGCACGTGCCGGGGGTGCCCGTGCCGGGCCAGGTGCAGCGCTGCCTGCCCGATCTGTGCGGTGTCGGTCATGGCGGCGTCCGTGAGCCGGCGGATCAGGGGGGCGAGGGGCGTGATGGCGGCGGTGCCCCACCGGTAGGAGCGGGTCTTGGACCGTTGTTGGTGGGCCGGCAGGACGAAGGCGGGTCGCAGGGCGTAGCCGTGGGGGAAGGCGTTGATGATCGCGTTTTCGGTGCGGCCTTTGACGCGGGCCCAGCGGCTGCGGCCTTGCTCGGTGCTGTCGGTGCCGGCGCCGGAGAGATAGGCGAAGGTCAGGTCGGGGTTGAGTTCAGCCAGGATGCGGGCGGCGGCCATCGTGTAGTCATAGGTGACGCGTTCGTAGTCGTGCGGGCTCATGCCGACGGCTGAGACGCCCAGGCCCCAGAAGCAGGCGTCGACGCCGTCGAGGTCCGTGCGGATCGCGGAGAGGTCGAGGAAGTCGTCGTGCACCACATGGCGCTGTTTGGGGTGCGGGGTGCCCATCGGCGACCGGCCGACGGTGATCACGTCGGTGACGTCCGGGGCGCGCAGGCTCTCCTGGACGAATCCGTCGCCGATCAGCCCGCTTCCGCCGAAGATCACTACCTTCATGCTGCCTGTCTCCTTGCTGGGATGCCGGGGGGAGCCGCGGTTCGGGCTCCCCCGGGGGACGGGGTCCGGGCAGGGCCGGTCAGTCGAGGTCAGCGAGGTCGAGGACGAAGCGGTAGCGGACGTCGTTGGCCTCCAGGCGGTCGAGGGCCTCCTTCACGCGGGCGGAGGGGAGGATCTCGACGTCGGGCTCGATGCCGTGCTCGGCGGCGAAGGCGAGCATCTCGGCGGTGGCGGGCAGGCCGCCGGTGGCCGAGGAGGACAGGCGCTTGCGGCCGATGAGCAGCAGCAGGTTGTTGACCGAGATCTCCCAGGAGACGCCGAGCAGGCTGAGCTCGCCGTCGAGGTCGAGCATCAGGATCTCGGGGTCGAGGTCGTGGGTGGCGGCGATGGTGTCGATGATGAGGTCGAAACTCCCGTACGCCTGCTTGACCTGCTCCTCGTCGGTGGTGAGCACGAAGCCGGTGGCACCGAGCGCGCGAGCGTCCTTCTCCTTGTCGGGGGTACGGCTCAGGACGGTGACCTCGGCGCCGAGGGCTGCGGCGAACTTCACCGCGAGGTGGCCCAGGCCGCCAAGGCCGGCGACAGCGACGCGGCTGCCGGGGCCGACGTTCGCCTTGCGCAGGGGGGACCAGACGGTGATGCCGGCGCACATCAGCGGCGCGGCCTTGGCCGGGTCGAGTCCTTCGGGGAGCGGCAGGGCGTACTTCTCATTGATGACGTACTCGCGGCTGTAGCCGCCCTGCTGCGGGCGGCCGTCGACGCGGTCGGGGCCGCCGTAGGTGGGCGACCAGCCGTTCGTGCAGTAGATCTCCTCACCCGCGAGGCAGTTGCGGCAGGTGCCGCACGAGTCCACCACCGTGCCCACGGCGACCCGGTCGCCGATCGTGAAGCGGGTGGCGGCGGAGCCCAGCTCGGTGACGGTGGCGATGAACTCGTGGCCGGGCACGGTGTCGGGCATGGCGTGGACCGCGTGCAGGTCGGAGTGACAGACGCCGCAGTAGTCGACCCGGACCGCGATGTCGCCCGCACGCAGGTCGCGGCGCTCCAGCGGGACCCGCTTCAGGTCGGTGGTGCCGTCCGTGATCTTCCATCCGGTGGTGGTACGCATGATTCTCCTTCGCAGATGCAGTCCGAAACCCGCGGTGACACGGTCGACGCCGGCGAAAGGACGGCACCGTAAGTTACTGCCGGTCTCTTAACGCTCTCCACGCTAACGGACCACCGGTACTTTCGCAAAGTACCGGTGGTTTGTAACATGTGGGGGTGACCTTCCAACGTGCCCGCACCGACGAACAGCGAGACCAGCGGCGGCGGCAGATCCTCGACACCGCCGCCGCGATGCTCGCCGAGATGCCGGTCAGCAAGGTGAGCCTGAACGAACTGAGCCGCCGTACCGGCCTGGCCAAGGCCAACGTGCTGCGCTACTTCGAATCACGCGAGGCCATCCTGCTCCAGCTCCTGGACGCCGAGCTGACGCAGTGGATCACCGCCCTGGAAGACTCCCTCGCGCCCGCCGAGGGCACCCCGCGTGCACGTGGAGACCGTCTCGCACAGGCTCTGGCCGAGTCCGCCACCGGGCGGCCCGTGCTCTGCGACCTGATCAGCGCCCAGGCAGGCGTACTCGAACACAACGTCTCCACCGACGTCGCCGTCCGGCACAAGCACGCCACCCTGCGCCACTTCCAGTCACTGGTGCACCTGATCCGCCGACACCTGCCCGAACTCGGCACCCAGGACGCCTTCCGGTTCGTCGGCCTGCTCACCTTGACCGTCGCCGCCGCCTGGCCGTACCACCAGCCCCCCAAAGCACTGCTGGACGCCTACACCGCAGAGCCCACCCTGGCCGGCTTGCAGGCCGACTTCACCGACGTCGTGCGCCAGTCCACCGAGATCACCCTTTCCGGGCTCCTCGCCCGCGCCGAGGATGCCCCTCTCGGCCCCGGCCCTCTCGACGCCCGCCCCGCGCAGGCGTAACCCACGGCGAAAACCGCGTCCCGGGCCTGCCTTCGGTCCAGCCACCGGAAGCGGATCGGGCCCTCCGCCGCGCCGCCTCCATCTCTGCCTGCCGGCAAAGGATCGTTTGGCGACAGGCAGTGAGGTGGGGCCTGTCCGGCGCGGCGGGGAGGGCAGGCCGTCGTCATGGACGCCAGTTCGGGCGTCTGGTGAGACCGCATCGCGGGCGGTGTCAGGGATGAAGGCGCGACCGTTGGTGGTGGAGATCAGGTCGAACTCGGCGGTTGTTCTGGGTGGCACGGTGGGGTGTGCGGGCGGCCCGCTTCGTGCTCAGCCGCCCGGTGGATCACCTCACCGAGTTGACGATCTGGAGTTTCCGGTCAGTGCGGGGCGGTTGCATTCTCGTTCTCGGATGGTGCGTTCCTGTTCGCGGGGAGGAGGATTGAGAGGGCGAGGGGGATGGCGGCGAGGCCGAAGGTCCACCAGAAGGTGATCGTGAAGGCGTGGAGCCCGGCTGTGGGTGTGCGTGCGTCGTTGAGCAGGGTCTGCAGAATGACGGCGATGACAGCGACGCCGAAGGGTGCGCCGACGCGCTGGACCACGCTGAATGCCGAACTGCCGTGCGGGGCCTGTTCGTAGCTCAGCCCGGCGAGGGCGAGTGTGAGGACGGGGAAGGTGGTCGCCGCGAAGCCGAGCCCCTGGGCGAACTGTCCCGCCAGGAGCCACAGGCCGGGGCCGCTGGTGCCCGTGAGGGCGAAGGGGAGTGTGCCGAGCATGGTCAGCGTCACGCCGGCGGCGACCACGAGACGTCCCTCGATTCTGTTGGCCAGGTTGCGCAGCCCGATGAAGAAGCACATCGTGCCCAGGCCGGTCGGTATGAGAAGCAGTCCGGTGCGGAGGATCGTTTCGTCTCGTACCTGCTGGTAGTAGAGCGGGAGCAGGAAGGCCAGCGCGTAGGTGGAGAACCCGCTCATGAAGGTGATGAGGCTGCCGACGCCGAAGCTGCGGCGGGTGAACACCCGGACGTCGATGAGCGCGCTCCGCGGCGCACGCAGCGACCGCATGGTGAACACGACCAGCAGTCCGATGCCGCACGCCAAGGGTCCCCAGGCTTCAGGTGCGCCGAAACCGTCCGGGCCGGCCGCTTCGCTGATGCCGTAGGCGATGGCGACCACGCCGGGGGTGAGGAGAGCGAACCCGAGAGCGTCGAACCGGTGGCCCGGCTGCCCCGGAGTCTTGGGCAGCAGCAGCCACCCCATGACGAGGGCGGCCAGGCACACGGGCACGTTGACGAAGAAGAGCCAGTGCCAGCTCCAGAACTCCACGATCGCCCCTCCCAGGACGGAGCCGAGCACGGGCCCCAGGAGACCGGGCAGCGCGACCGCGACGGTGGCGCGGTCGATGCGGTCCGGCCCCGCCGCGCGCGTCGCCATCGACATGGTGACGGGCATCACGAGCCCGCCGCCGATGCCCTGGAGCACGCGGAAGGCGACGAGTTGGGGCAGGGAGGCGGCGACGGCGCACAGCGCGGAGCCGACGAGGAAGACGGCGATCGCGAACAGCCACGCGGTGCGGGCTCCGAAGCGTTCCGAGAGCCATCCGCTGGCGGGAATCACCGAGACGAACGCCAGTAGGTAGCCCGTGGCGATCCACTGGGTCTGCGCCACCGTGGCGTCGAACGTTGTGCGCAGATGATCGAGGGCGACGTTGACGATCGTGGTGTCGAGAAGCGTGATGAACATCCCGAGCGCGAGGACGAGGCTGATGAGCGCCAGGTGGCGGTCGCTCACACGCGGCGGCGCGAGCTGAGGCAAGGAGGAAGTCACACAGCTAAACTAAACCGTCTAGTTCAGTTCTGGCAAAACTGAACCGTATAGTCTGGTGGAGCGGCGGCGACAGGAAGATGGAGAGTCGATGAGTGTCACGACAAGCAGGAAACCGGCGCGGGCCAGCTCCGACCGGAAGCGATCGGCGATCCTGAGCGCTGCTCGCGACCTCTTCCTGCAGCACAGCGTCGACCGGGTCAGCATGGACACCGTCGCCGCTCAGGCCGGCGTATCGAAGGCGACGGTCTACAGCCACTTCGGCGACAAGCAACGGCTGTTCCTCGCCATCCTCCAGGACGCCACCGAGTCCCTGGCCGCCTCCGTGAGCCGTGCGCTGGAGCACTACTTGGCTGACAACGCAGGGATTACGACGCTGGCGCAGTTGGAGGCAGCGTTGACGGCCGCCGCGAGTGACATCGGCACCACAATGGTCGGGTCCGCTGACTACGCCGCAGTCTTCGCTCTCGTCGCCCGCCAGCGGCAAGAGGAACCTGAGTCCGACGCCGCCGTCTCCATGGCAACGCCCGAGGATGCCTTCGCCGAACGCATCGCGCACTTCACTTCCCAAGGACTCCTCGACGCGGACGACGCGGCCCTGGCGGCCGATCACTTCGCCGCCCTCACCATGCTTCGCGCCTACAACCACCAGCCGACCGCGTCCGCCGCCGACCTCGGCCGTGTACGCGAGGTCATCGCCGACGGAGTGCACGTGTTCATCCGCGCATACGCCGCACGCTGACGACCTCGTCACGAAACGCCGTCGTCCTCCTCATCCAGTTCGACCGCGTCCGGGTCGCGCAGCGGACGCAGAGCGCCGGTGGCCGGGACGCTGGCCGTGAAGCTGTAGCGGCCGAGCAGGTTCAGGTTGCGGTGCTTGAGCGGGGAGAGCCGGGCGACATCCTCGTCCCGGATCTCGTGGCCCTCGGCGCGGAGCTGGGCGACGGCGGCGTCGAGGTACTTCGTGGTCCACAGCACGATGGCGTTGAGGACCAGGCCGAGCGCGCCGAGCTGGTCCTCCATCCCGTCCCGGTACGCCTGGTGGATGGTGCCGCGCTTGCCGTGGCACACGTCCCTCGCCAGCTTGTGGCGAGACTCCTGCACGGTGAGCTGCCGGTTCATCTGGCGCCGGTAGGTATCGTCCACCGGGTCGACCACCCGCAACAGGTGCTCGGTCTTCGCGATCCGCCCGTACTCCGCGAACGCCGCCCCGAGCGGAGTCGGGCGCCCGTCGCGGCCGAACATGCGCAGCAGGTCGTAAGCCCGGACCTGGTTGGTGACCAGGGAACCGGCGACCTTCAGCATGTCCGGCCAGTGCGTGATCACCTTGTTCAGGTTCACGCGGTTGCGGGCCAGATCCTCCACCGCGCCGTACGTTCCGGTCTCGACGCCGGGCATCGTGGCCCGCCAGAACCGCTGGTCGTCCAGGTCGCGGAACCGCGGGCTGAAGTTGTAGCCGAGAATCTTGAACAGACCGAACACCATGTCGGAGTACGAGGCGTTGTCGGTCGCCACCATCTCCGGCTTCACCCCGCCGTCCAGGTTCAGCAGGGCGTCCAGGATGTGCAGGGAGTCGCGCGGAGTGCCGGGGTCGACGTCGTCCAAGAAGAAGAACCGCTCCAACTCGGGGCGGGTCGGCTCCTCGGCGAACTTCCCGTACGCCTCGGCCTGCTCATCAGTCAGAAACTCCACCGGCACGAGCGGACCGTAGCCAGCCCCAGCACCCGCCCAGCAATCTTTCCGCGAACCTCAGCGGAGCCCCCAGCTGGTGCGCTAACCGACCATGATCAATCTCAGCGCCAACCGCTGTACCGATGTTCCCCGAGGCCGGACCAGCAGTCCACCGCCCGGCAGGACCTCGTCCTTCACGAGGCCGGGATCGAGGACCCGGTCGTCTTCGAGGAGGACCCGGGCACCTCCAGCCGCCTCCACCCCCTCCAGCGTCCGAAGTTCGGCGAGCTGCTGACGTACGCGCGGCCGGGCGACACCGTGCACATCTCCGAGATGTTCCGCCTCGTACGCGGCAACCAGCACATCCT
>NZ_JBNNJZ010000453.1:0-6757 GCF_050270335.1 Streptomyces sp. NPDC059900 | reverse complement strand
CACCAGAGCGCCCCGTCAGGGGCGCGGGTAACTGCGCGATCAGCCACGACGGACCCGCAGGTACAAACGCCGATGCGCCCCGCAAGGGGCGCGGGGAACTGCGCGACCAGCCCCCACGCACCCGCAGACAAAGGCATAAGGGGCGCGGGGAACTGCGCAAGCCCGCCCAAGCACCCCGCAAGGGCTAGCTGAAGATTGCGAAGTCCGCCTCCCCAGCCCCCACAAGCTCATACCGCGTCCCCGCGAGAGGCCGCCCCGCACAGACCCGGATCAGAGTCGCCGCATCGCCGATGAAGCGGGCCGGCGGCGCACCCCCGCCCCCCGCACCAAGCAGCAGAGGCTCATCGAGCCCGTCCACATCGGCATGCAGCGCCGGCGCCTTCACCACCCTGCTCCGTGCCGCGAGCAACACCAACGCATCCGGCAGCCCGGACCCCCCATAAGCCCCCGGCAGCCCCCACGCCTCACGGACATCCCCCGCATGCACCCACTCCCCGAGGGCAACCCCGTCAAGCCGCCCCGCCGCCTTGGCGATCAGCGGCCCCGCCTCGGTCATCCCCCGCTCTAGCTCGTCCACGACACGGGAGTTGGACCAATCGGCACGCTCCGCGATGTCCCGCTCATTGCTCTCCGGCGAGTACACCCCCTCCTCGAAGCGGCTCTCGACCACCCGCATCAGGGCAGAGCCGCAGTGCGCGAGCACATGCCGCACGGTCCACCCCGGACAACAGGTCCGGATGCCGTACGCGGCTTCGTCCGCGCCCCGCAACAGCGGTATCAGGGCGTCGCGTTCGGTACGCAGAAGGCGGCCGGGCCGCTCGGGGTCGTACGTCTCGTCGTCAGTCCTCGTGGTCGTCATGGCGGCAGCCAACCCTGCCGCCGCCGCACCTGGCAACGGGTGGGCTTGCCCCGGTTTAGGGTCACACCATGGCCGACGACAACCACGCCGACGACAACAGCCACACGCACCACGAGGACCACGAGGACCACGAGACCCACCAGGACCTCCGCGCCCGCTGGCACACCACCCTGCTCGGCGCGAGCGAGACGGCCCCCGACCCCGCGCCCTACGCGGACAACCTGCTCGCGCGCTGGGCCGAGCCGCAGCGGCGGTACCACACCACCGCCCACCTGACGGCGGTCCTCGACCACATCGACGTACTGGAAGAGCACGCGCAGGACGCCGGACTCGTACGGCTCGCGGCATGGTTCCACGACGCGGTGTACGCGCCGGACCGCTCCGAGAACGAGGAGCGCAGCGCGCGCCTGGCGGAACGCGCCCTGGCCGAGGCCGGGTTGAGCGAGCCGCGGATCGCCGAGGTGGCCCGCCTGGTCCGCCTCACCGTCACCCACGACCCCGCCGAAGGCGACCACAACGGCGAGACGCTGTGCGACGCGGACCTGGCGATCCTGGCCGCCGCCCCCGACGCGTACGCCGCCTACGCCTCCGCCGTCCGCGAGGAGTACGCCTTCGTGCCCGACGAGGACTTCCGCGCGGGCCGGGCGGCGGTGCTGCGCCAGCTCCTCGCGCTGCCCCGACTGTTCCGCACGCCGTACGGGACGGCGCACTGGGAGGGTCCCGCGCGCGCGAACCTGGCGACGGAAATTGATCTGCTGACCGTCTGACGCTCCCGTACGCTCGGCGCATGCTTTCCATGGGTGGGGACCAGCTGGAGGAAGCCGCGGCGCACGCGGCGAAGGTGCTGCGTACGGCGGTGGGGCGCGACTGGAGCGTCAAGGCGGCCGGGCTCGACGGGACCTGCCTCAAGACGGCCGAGCACGTCGCGGGATGCCTCGTCGCGTACGCCGGGCAGCTCACGGGGCGGGCGACCGACACGTGGGTCCCCTTCGAGATCGCCTTCGACGAGGGCTCGGGGCCCGAGGACGCGATCAGCGTCATCGAATCCACCGCCGGGCTGCTCTCGGCGGTGGTGCGGACGACTCCGCCGGGGGTCCGCGGGTACCACCCCTACCCCTCCGGGAGCGCGGACGCGGTGGGCTTCGCGGCGATGGGCGTCGCGGAACTGCTGCTGCACACGTACGACATCGCGCAGGCGCTCGGCGTCGGCGCGGAGCCGCCTGCCGCACTGTGCGAGGCGGTACTGGCGCGGATCTTCCCGGAGGTCACGCCCGCGCGTACGCCCGAAGACCAGTGGGCGACGCTGCTCTGGGCCACGGGCCGCGTTGCTCTGGCGGGGCGCCCGAAGGTGGACTCCTGGCGCTGGCACAACGCCCTGTGGGTGCCCGCCGGGCGGATCGTGCTGCGGGAGGTGTCCCCCGCGGCTGCGGCGGATCTCGCCGCGGGCGGTACGGGCGGCTTCACGTGGATCGAAGGCGGGCCCTACGAAGGCACGCGCAGGGCCGCGGAGATGGTGACGAAGGCGTACACCTCCGGGGTGCACCGGCCCGAGTGGGGCATGTTCGTCCTGGTCCGGGCGGAGGACGAGATCGCCGTGGGCGGCATGGGGTTCCACGGGCCGCCGGACGAGGAGGGTGTGGCCGAGGTCGGGTACGACCTGGCGCCTGCCGCGCGCGGCCGGGGCTACGCCTCGGAGGCGCTCGCCTCCCTCTCCGCCTTGGCCCTCCCCCGCCCCGGAGTCTCGGCGCTCCTGGCCCTGATCGAACCGGAGAACACCCCTTCCCAAGCGGTAGCGACCCGAGCGGGCTACACCCGCACCCCGGACCGCGAAAACCTCCACGCCTACCTCCGCAAGCCCTAGCCACCACCCCGCCCACGGAATGCCACACGCACCCCCCGCGTTCAACACTGTTATGCCGTCCCCTGCTCAAAACCCCGCCACAAAGCCCGGCGCGAGCCGCATGCCCGTAGCCGTCTACATCCTCGGCCTCGCCGTCTTCGCCCTCGGCACGAGCGAGTTCATGCTCTCGGGGCTCCTGCCCCCCATCGCGGACGACATGAACGTCAGCATCCCCCGCGCGGGCCTCCTCATCTCCGCCTTCGCGATCGGCATGGTCATCGGCGCCCCCCTCCTCGCGGTGGCGACCCTGCGCCTCCCGCGGCGCACCACCCTCATCACGCTCATCACGGTCTTCGGCCTGGGCCAGGTCGCCGGCGCGCTCGCGCCCACGTACGAGATCCTCTTCGCGTCCCGCGTCATCAGCGCCTTCGCCTGCGCGGGGTTCTGGGCGGTCGGCGCCGCCGTCGCGATCGCGATGGTGCCGGTCAACCAGCGCGCACGCGCCATGGCGGTGATGATCGGCGGCCTGTCCATCGCGAACGTCCTCGGCGTGCCCGCGGGCGCCTTCCTGGGCGACAACTTCGGCTGGCGTTCCGCCTTCTGGGCGGTGGGGGCCGCCTCCGCGATCGCCCTCGTCGGCGTACTCACCCTCATCCCCCGCATCCCGCTCCCCGCGGAGAAGCCGCGCCTGAAGCGAGAGCTCGCCATCTACCGCGACCGGCAGGTCTGGCTCTCCATCACGATCACCGCCCTCGCGGCAGGCGGCGTCTTCTGCGCGTTCTCGTACCTCTCCCCGCTCCTGACGGACGTCGCGGGCCTGGACAAGGGCTGGGTCCCCACCGTCCTCGGCCTCTTCGGCGCGGGCGCCCTCGTCGGCACGGCGATCGGCGGCCGGTTCGCCGACGCCCATCTCTTCGGCGTCATGCTGAGCGGCGCCGCGGCCTCGACGCTGTTCCTCGTGGCCCTCGCCCTCTTCGCCGGTTCGGCGCCGGTGGCGATCGCCCTGTCCTTCCTCCTCGGCGTCTCCGCCTTCTACACCGCCCCGGCGCTCAACGCCCGCATGTTCAACGTCGCGGGCGCCGCCCCGACCCTGGCGGGCGCGACCACGACGGCCGCGTTCAACCTGGGCAACACGGGCGGCCCGTGGCTCGGCGGCACGGTCATCGACCTCAAACTTGGCTACGCATCGACCGCGTGGGCGGGCGCCGCGATGACGGCGGTGGCGATCGTCGCGGTGACCGTCTCCCTGCGCCTGCACCGCAGGACACCCAGCCGCGTGGTCACGGCCTCCGGTCCCACAGAGCCCGTGTTGGATTCCGCTACGCCGGCGCCGGACGCCCCTTCGGCCTCCGCAGCCCCGCGTCCGTAAGCCTGCGCACCAGCTCCTTGGAGCCGATCTCGACCGCGCCCGCGCGCACCGCGTCGTCGTAGCGGTGCGAGGGCAGGTCGTAGTGGTCGCGCTCGAAGGCGCGGCGCGGGGCGCCGATGCCCGCCGCGAACGCGTGCAGTTCCTCGTACGAGGAGTCGCTGACCAGGTGCGACCACATGCGGCCGTGGCCCGGCCAGGTCGGCGGGTCGATGTAGACGGTCACGCCGCATCGCCCGTGAGGCCGCCCACCGGCGCGACCACCACGCCCGCCTTGCCGCACACCCAGTGCGGGTCGGGGCCCAACTCCGGTTCGACGTCCAGGGCGTGCGGATCGCCGGAGCCGCAGACCGGGCAGAGCGGCCAGCGGCCGTAGCGCTCCAGGAGTCCGTCCTGGACGTCCTGGGCGACCAGGCCCGCCACGTACTCGACGCCCTCGGGCCACTGCTCGACCCACCAGCGGCGGTGCGCCACCGACTCCTCGACCAGCGAGACGACCTCGGCCTCGGCGACCTCACGCGCCACGAGGTCGGCGAGAACAAGTGCACGAGCGGCGTGCAGCGCCTGCTCCAGAGGGTCGATCGCGTCCATGCAGCCATTGTCCACCCCACGCGCAACCCGTCGAAGATCCACTCGATGGATGTGACCGAGATCGGGACCAAAGGGGTCTTGACCGACCACCGGTCCGAAAATATCTTTCAGACGTGACCAATGACGTGAAGGAAATTTTCGCGGGTGCCGCGCCCCCCGCCCCGGCCGCCCTCGCGGCCAAGGTGCGCACCCTCGCGCCGTCCATGACCCGCTCCATGCAGCTGGTCGCCGAAGCCGTCGCGGGCGACCCGGCAGGCTGCGCGGCCCTCACGGTCACCGGCCTCGCCGAGCTCACCGGCACCAGCGAGGCCACGGTGGTCCGCACCGCCCGCCTCCTCGGCTACCCCGGCTACCGCGACCTGCGGCTCGCCCTCGCCGGACTCGCCGCCCAGCAGCAGTCGGGCCGCGCGCCCGCCGTCACCGCCGACATCGCCGTGGACGACCCGATAGCGGACGTCGTGGCGAAGCTGGCCTACGACGAGCAGCAGACCCTCGCCGACACCGCCGCCGGACTCGACACCGTGCAGCTCGGGGCGGCCGTCGCCGCCCTCGCCGCCGCGCCCCGCACCGAGATCTACGGCGTCGCGGCCTCGGGCCTCGTCGCCCAGGACCTCGCGCAGAAGCTCCTGCGCATCGGCCACATCGCCCATGCGCACTCCGACCCGCACCTGGCCGTCACGAACGCGGTCACGCTGCGCTCCAAGGACGTGGCGATCGCGATCACGCACTCCGGGTCGACCGGCGACGTCATAGAGCCGCTGCGGGTCGCCTTCGAGCGCGGGGCGACGACCATCGCGATCACCGGCCGCCCCGGCAGCCCCGTCTCGCAGTACGCGGATCACATCCTGACCACCTCCACCGCGCGCGAGAGCGAGCTCAGGCCCGCCGCGATGTCCTCGCGCACCAGCCAGCTGCTCGTCGTGGACTGCCTGTTCGTGGGCGTCGCCCAGCGGACGTACGACAGCGCGGCCCCCGCACTCGCCGCCTCGTACGAAGCGCTCGCGCACCGGCACAGCCCGCGCGGCGGCATCCGCTGACCTCCCGCATCCGCTGACCTCCCGCATCCGCTGCTCCCACGGCCGCTGACCTCCCGCAGCTCCCGAACCCCCCGCCACCCCCGCCGCACACGAAAGAGCCGCCCCTCATGACCACGACCGACGCCACGCCTTTCCCCGCCCCGCACAACGGAGAGACGTACGGCGAGCTCCGCGCCCAGTTGGACACCCTCACCACGGAGGCGTTCCGGCCCGAGCTCTCCGAGATCGACCGGCAGCCCACGCTGGAGATCGCGAAGATCATGAACGGCGAGGACAACACCGTGCCCGCGGCCGTCGCCGAGCAGCTCCCGGCGATCGCCGCGGCCATCGACGGCACCGCCGAGCGCATGGCCCGCGGCGGCCGGCTCGTCTACGCGGGCGCGGGCACGGCCGGGCGCCTCGGGGTGCTCGACGCCTCGGAGTGCCCGCCCACCTTCAACACCGACCCGGCGGAGGTCGTCGGCCTCATCGCGGGCGGCCCGAGCGCCATGGTCACGGCGGTCGAGGGCGCGGAGGACCGCAAGGACCTCGCGGCCGGGGACCTGGACGCGCTCGACCTCACCGCGGACGACGTGGTCGTCGGCATCTCCGCCTCAGGGCGCACGCCGTACGCGATCGGCGCGGTCGAGCACGCGAAGGAACGGTACGGCGCGCTCACCATCGGCCTCTCCTGCAACGCGGACAGCGCCCTCGCGGCAGCCGCCGACCACGGCATCGAGGTGGTCGTGGGCCCCGAGCTGCTCACCGGCTCGACCCGGCTGAAGGCGGGCACGGCCCAGAAGCTCGTCCTGAACATGCTCTCGACGATCACGATGATCCGGCTCGGCAAGACCTACGGAAACCTGATGGTGGACGTACGCGCGTCGAACGAGAAGCTGCGCGCCCGCTCGCGGCGGATCGTCTCCCTGGCCACCGGCGCATCCGACGACGAGATCGAGGCCGCGCTCGCCGCCACCGACGGGGAGGTGAAGAACGCCATCCTCACCATCCTCGGCGGGGTGGACGGCCCCACCGCGGCCGACCTCCTCTCGTCCTCGGACGGCCACCTCAGGGCCGCCCTGGAC
>NZ_JBNNJZ010000452.1:0-6778 GCF_050270335.1 Streptomyces sp. NPDC059900 | reverse complement strand
CTTCCAGGCCGTGACGATGGAGAGGATGGAGACCACGGCCAGGATCGGCCGGGCCAGCGGGAGCACAATGCGCCACATGGTCGTGATGGGTCCCGCGCCGTCCACCTTCGCCGCGTCGAGGAGTTCGTCGGGGATCCGGTCGAAGAAGTTCTTCAGGATGTAGATGTTGAAGGCGTTGGCCGCGGCGGGCAGCCAGACCGCGCTGGGGCTGTTGATCAGGTTGCGGTTGAACAGGGGGACGTCCACGACGGTGAGGTAGACCGGCACGAGCAGCGCGGTGGCGGGCATCATCAGGGTCACCAGCATCAGGCCGAGGACCACGTTGCCGAACCGCGGGCGCAGCTTGGACAGGGCGTAGGCGGCCGGGACCTGCACCGCGAGCTGCACCAGCCAGGCGCCGCCGGCCAGGACGACGGTGTTGAGGAAGTAGTCGGCCAGGTCCATCTCCCGCCACGCCTTGGCGTAGTTCTCGGGGTGCCAGGACTCGGGGATGTAGGTGGGCGGGTTCTGCGCCAGCTCCGTGGAGGACTTCATGGCTCCGGTCGCGGCCCAGTACAGCGGCACGACGAAGGCCAGCGTGAACAGCACGAGCGCGACGGCGAGCGTCGACCAGTAGACGATCCGTCCCTTGCGCGTCTTGAGGACGGCGGGGCGCACCAGGGTGCGCATCGAGGCGGACATCCCTCTCACTCCTTCGAGGCGCGGGTGATGCGCAGATAGAGGGCGGAGAAGGCGCCCAGGACGATCAGGAGCAGCAGGCTCAGGGCGCTGGCGGTGCCGAAGTCGTTGTAGACGAAGGCATAGCGGTAGACCAGGAACATGACGGTGACCGTGGAGTCCTCGGGGCCGCCGCCGGTCATCACGTACGGCTCGGTGAACACCTGCATGGTCGCCACGATCTGGAGCAGCAGCAGGACCAGGAGCACGAACCGGGTCTGGGGGATGGTGACGTGGCGCAGCCGCTGCCAGATGTTGGCGCCGTCCAGTTCGGCGGCTTCGTAGAGCTCGCCGGGGATGGTCTGCAGGGCGGCGAGGTAGATCAGTGTGGTGGTGCCCATGTTCGCCCAGGTCGAGACGATGACCAGGGAGATCAGTGAGGTGGACGAGGAGTCCAGCCAGGCCGATGTCGGCAGGTGCAGCGTGCGCAGGATCTCGTTGAGCAGCCCGGGGCCCGGGTCGTAGAACCACTTCCACATCAGCGCCACGACCACCGGCGGCAGCATCACGGGAAGATAGACCAGGACCCGGAAGTAGGCCCGCGCGTGGCGGAACTCGTTCAGGAGCACCGCGGTCAAAAACGGCACACCGAAGCCGAGCACCAGCGCGTACAGCGTGAACAGGCCGGTGTTCTTCCAGGCGGTGAGGAACAGCGGGTCGTTGAACAGCTTCTGGAAGTTGTCGGCGCCCACCCAGGTGTTGCCGGTGGCGAAGTTGACTTCCTGGAAGCCCAGGAGCACGTTGCGGATGATCGGCCACCACGAGAAGAGGGCGAAGATCACCACGGCGGCGCAGAGGAACCCGTACGCCGTCATGTGCTCGCGCAGTGCGCGGCGCCGGGCCGCCCGCCGCCGCCGCTGGGGAGCGGGCGGCAGCGGGGGCGCGGCCACGGGCCGGGGG
Organism: Streptomyces sp. NPDC059900; assembly: GCF_050270335.1. Taxonomy (NCBI): domain Bacteria; kingdom Bacillati; phylum Actinomycetota; class Actinomycetes; order Kitasatosporales; family Streptomycetaceae; genus Streptomyces; species Streptomyces sp. NPDC059900. The sequence continues at coordinate 5,161 of NZ_JBNNJZ010000452.1, read as the reverse complement.
GACGTCTTCAGGGACATGCTCATCAGGAGCTGCTGTAGATCGCGTTGACCTTCTTCTCGGCGTCGTCGAGAAGCGCGTCGATGTCGGCGTCCTTCTTGGTCAGGACGGACTGCATCGCCGAGTCGAGGATCGCGTAGACCTCCTGGGCCTTGGGCGGCTCGATCACGCCGGGCACCTCGGGCGCGGAGTCCATGAACGCCTGGTAGTTGCCGGTGGGCATGTTGGCGTTCTCTTTCTTGACCTTCTCGACCCGGTCGCGGACCTGGCCCTCGAAGACGTCGGGGACCATGGGCATCGGGATGCCGACGGGGAGCTTGGCCTTGGCGTAGTCGGCGACGTTCTTCTCGATGAGCTCGGGGTTGAGGTAGCGCCACTGGAGCCACTTGACGCCGGCCTTGATCTTCTCCGGGGACGCCTTGGGGTTGATCATGTAGCCCTCGCCGCCAAGCAGCGTGCCCTTCGCGTCGGGCACCGGGGCCAGGGCGTAGTCCTCGTACTTGCCGCCGAACTGCTTGGCGATGACGGTGATGTTGTCGGCCGCCGAGACGTACATGCCGAGCTTGCCCGAGCCCATCATCCGCTGGACGTCCTCGACCTGGAGCAGCTGCTTGCTGCCCATCGAGTTGTCCTTCCAGCGCATGTCGTACAGGTCCTGGAAGGTGGCCTTGCCCTCGGGGGTGTTGAACGCGGCCTTCCACTTTCCGCCGCTCTCCTCGGCGATCTTGCCGCCTCGGGAGTACAGCTCCGCGGTGTAGTGCCAGCCGCCCTGGTTGTTCTTGGAGAAGTCGGCGTAGCCCACCGTGTTGTCGCCGAGCGCGGCGATCTTCTTGGCGGCCTTGCGGACGTCCGCCCAGGTCTTGGGGGCCTTGTCGGGGTCCAGGCCGGCCTTCTCGAACAGGGCGCGGTTGTAGACCAGGCCCATCGAGTAGTTGGACGTCGGCAGGCCGTACTGGCGGCCCTCGTCGTCCTGGAAGATCTTCATCAGCGGGTCCTGGATGTCGCCGCTGTGCGGCATGTCCTTGACGGCGTCCGTGATGTCCGCGGCCTGCTTCTTCTCGATCAGGGAGCGGGTGTCGGTGAAGTAGACGTAGAAGACGTCCTCCAGCTTGCCGCCGGCCAGCTTGGCGTTGAAGGTCTTCGGGTCCATGAAGCCCTCGTGCGGCACGATGTCGATGTCCGGGTTGGCCTTCTCGAACTGCTTCACGTGCTTGTCGAAGAGCGTGCGCTCGAAGGCCTGGGTCTTGGGCGGCTGCCCGTTGACGTCGAGCTTCACCTTGCCGCCGGAATCCGATTCGGTTCCGTCGCTGCTGGTGCCGCAAGCGGTCAGCGAAACCAGCGAAAGAACGGCCGCTGTGGCGAGCACGAGCGTGCGCCTGCGTGTGAATGACATCAGGGGACCCCCTCCGGGTCGTGCATTACGGCGCGGCGCCGCCCCGCTCGGGCAAGGCGGCGGCGCACCCCTCACTGGCACGGCCGGCCCGCCGCTGTGCGGTGGGTGCCGGGTGCGGCGCATACTCAACCACCGCCGTAACCGCCGCGCAATATCTTGAGCACAGATTGCAAAAACTGGATTGAACCCGGATCGAGGCTCTACCGCAGGGCGACGCCTGCCGGACCGACCGGCGGCTATGCCCGCTACGGGGGTGACTGCCGCGCAACGGGGGCCCGGCGCGACGGCAAAGCAGCGGGCACAAGTTCCGCTTCGGCTGTAGTCAACTCGACACTTCTCTGCAATTCTCCCACTTCTCAACGCGAAAACGTGCGCGTTGCCAGAGTGAGGGAGTCGCACGAGCCATGAGACGCATCGCAGACGCCCGGGCCTCGGCCCGAAGATCCCGCTGGTGGTGGCGGCCGTTCGCTGCCGCGCTCACCGCCACCCTGCTGCTGCTCGGTCTGCCCGCCCTGTCCGCCTCGGCCGCGGGCGGCCCCGACCAGGCCGCCGGCAAGCCGGCCAAGGCAAGCAGCGCCAAGGAGGCGCACGGCGCCGGCCAGGTCACCGACGGCAACACCGGCTCGTACTGGGAGAGTTCGTCGTCCGACCTGCCGCAGTGGGTCCAGGTCGACCTCGGGCGCGCCACCCGCGTCGACGAAGTGGTCCTCAAGCTGCCCCCGGCCTGGGAGACCCGCAAGCAGACCCTGTCCGTGCAGGGCAGCTCGGACGGCTCCGGCTTCCAGACCCTGGCCGCGTCGGCCGCGCACTCCTTCGAGCCCGGCTCGGGCAACACGGTGACCATCGGCTTCGCGGCCGCACAGACCCGCTACGTGCGGGTGCACGTCACCGCCAACACCGGCTGGCCCGCCGCGCAACTGGCCGAACTCCAGGTACACGCGGCCGCCGACGCCTCGGTGAACCTCGCCCTGGGCAAGACACTCAAGGCCAGCAGCCACACCCAGACCTACACCGCCGCGAACGCAGCCGACGGCAACCGGTCCAGCTACTGGGAGAGCGAGAACGGCAAGCTGCCGCAGTGGATCCAGGCCGACCTCGGCGCCACGGCACGGGTCGACGAAGTGGTCCTGCGGGTGCCCGGCAGCTGGGGCGACCGCACCCAGACCCTCAAGATCCAGGGCAGTACCAACGGCTCGGACTTCACCGACCTGACCGCGTCCAAGGAGCACGCCTTCAGCGCGGCATCGGACCACTCCGCCACGCTCTCCTTCGACTCCGCCAGCACCCGCTACGTCCGCGTCCTGATCACCGCCAACACCGGACAGCCCGCAGGCCAGCTGTCCGAGCTGGAGATCTACGGCCCGGCGGGCGGCGACTCGCAGGCACCCACCGCACCCAAGAACCTCGCCCTGACCGAACCGGAACCGGGCAAGATCAAGCTGACCTGGGACGCCTCCGACGACGACAAGGGCGTGACGGCCTACGACGTCTACGCGGGCGGGGAGCTGCTCACCAGCGTCGCCGGTGATGTGCGCACCTACACCGACACCCGTCCGGCGAGCGCCAGCGTCACCTACTACGTGCGGGCCCGCGACGCCGCCGGCAACGCCTCGGCCAACAGCAACTCCGTGACCCGCAAGGGCGATTCGGGCGACACCCAGGCCCCCACCGCCCCCTCGAACCTCGCCTTCACCCAGCCCTCCGGCGATCAGATCAAGCTGACCTGGGCCGCATCGGACGACAACGTGAAGGTCACGGCGTACGACGTGTACGCCGACGGCAAGCTCCTGAAGTCCGTGGCCGGTGACGTGACGTCCTACACCGACTCCCGGTCGGCGGGCGTCACCGTCTCCTACACGGTGCGGGCCCGCGACGCGGCGGGCAACGTCTCGGCGCACAGCAACACCGTCACGCGCCCCGGCGGCGGCAACACCGACCTGGCCGCGGGCAAGCCGATCACGGCCTCCTCGGTGATCCACACGTTCGTCGCCGAGAACGCCAACGACGGCCAGACGTCCACCTACTGGGAGGGCGCCGCGGGCAGCTACCCGAACACCCTGACCGTCAAGCTCGGCGCCAACGCCGATGTCGACGCGGTCGTCGTCAAGCTCAACCCGGATGCCGGCTGGAGCCCGCGCACCCAGAAGGTGCAGGTCCTGGGCCGGGAGCAGAAGGCCACCGACTTCACCTCGCTGGTGGCGGAGAAGGAGTACTCCTTCAGCCCCTCCGGCAACCAGAACACCGTCACCATCCCGGTCTCCGCCAAGGTCGCCGACGTGCGGCTGCGCTTCACCGCCAACAGCGGCGCCACGGCCGGGCAGGTGGCCGAGTTCCAGGTCATGGGCGCCCCGGCGGCCAACCCCGACCTGGAGATCACCAAGCTGTCCCACGCCCCCGGCACGCCGACCGAGACCGACGAACTGACCCTGACCGCGACCGTGCGCAACCGCGGCACCGAGGCCTCCACGGCCACCGACGCCACCTTCCGCCTCGGCGGCAACAAGGCGGGCACCGCGGCCGTGGGCGCGCTCGGCGCGGGCGAATCGGCGACGGTCGACGTCAAGGCCGGTGCGCTCGCGGCGGGTTCGTACCCCTTCAGCGCGCAGGTCGACGAGAAGAACGAGGTGATCGAGCAGAACGAGGGCAACAACACCTACACAAGCCCGGACCCGCTGGTGGTCAAGCAGGTCGACTCCTCCGACCTGGTGGCCTCACCCGTGAGCTGGACCCCGTCCGCGCCCACCGCGGGCAAGGACGTCACCTTCAGCGTCGCGGTCAAGAACCAGGGCACCAAGGCGTCCGCGTCCGGCGCGCACGGCATCACGCTCGTCGTGCAGGACGACAAGGGCGCCACGGTCAAGACCCTGACCGGCGAGCACAACGGCACGATCGGCGCGGGTGACACCACGGCGCCGGTCAAACTCGGTACCTGGACGGCCGCCAAGGGCCGCTTCACGGTCAAGACGGTCATCGCCGACGACGCCAACGAGCTGCCGGTCAAGCGCGAGAACAACACCAGCACCCGTTCGCTGTTCGTGGGCCGCGGCGCCGACATGCCCTACGACACCTACGAGGCCGAGGACGGCGTGCTCGCCGGCGGCGCGAAGACCGTCGGGCCCAACCGCACCGTCGGCGACCTGGCGGGCGAGGCATCGGGCCGCAAGGCGGTCACCCTGAACTCGACCGGCGAATCGGTGGAGTTCACCGCCAAGCAGGACACCAACACCCTGGTCACCCGCTTCTCCATCCCGGACGCACCGGGCGGCGGCGGCACCGAGGCGACCCTGAACGTCTACGTCGACGGCACCTTCCGCAAGGCGATCGACCTCACCTCCAAGTACGCCTGGCTGTACGGGGACGAAGCCGCACCCGGCAACTCGCCCGGCGCCGGACCCGCCCGCCACATCTACGACGAGGCGAACATCATGCTCGGCGGGACGGTCAAGGCGGGCAGCAAGATCAAGCTCCAGAAGGACAGCGCCAACACCTCCCGCTACGCCATCGACTTCGTCGACCTGGAGCAGGTGGCACCCAAGGCCAACCCCGACCCCGGCTCCTACGCGGTGCCCGCCGGCTTCGGTCACCAGGACGTGCAGAACGCCCTGGACAAGGTCCGCATGGACACCACCGGAAAGCTGACGGGCGTCTACCTGCCGGCGGGTGACTACGAGACGAGCAACAAGTTCCAGGTCTACGGAAAGGCCGTCAAGGTGGTCGGCGCCGGCCCCTGGTACACCCGCTTCCACGCACCCAAGTCCCAGGACAAGACGG
>NZ_JBNNJZ010000451.1:0-6788 GCF_050270335.1 Streptomyces sp. NPDC059900 | reverse complement strand
CCACTGCCGGCCCATCAGGTCCGCGGCGGACTCGGGGGCGATGAACCCGTCCAGAGACATGGACACGCTGAAGAAAACCTTGCCCGCCATCAGCCCTGCGCCCCCTTGCCGGCGGTGCCGGTGACGTAGGCCGCCAGGTTGGCCAGGGTCTGCCGGCCGCCCTCGATCGCGTGGTACTTCTCGACGGCCGCGTCGCGCAGTTGCCTGGTCGCGAAGACCGTGCGCATCACGATGCGGGTCGCCGCGCCCTCGGGTGCGAAGTCCAGGAACGTCTCGAAGGAGTTGGGGTCGTCGGGGTGCTCGCCGTGCAGCAGCGCGATCTGCTCCGGCGGGGCGATCCGCTGCCAGCGGATCCACTCGGGGTAGTCCGTCCCGTCCGGTCCGTGCAGCACGAAGACCCACTGCCCGCCCTCGCGGAACTCGAAGGAGCGCGTGGTGGTGGTGAATCCCTGCGGGCCCCACCACTGCGACAGGTGGCGGACCTCGGTGAAGGCCTCGAACACCAGCTCTTGCGGGGCGTCGATGACCCGGGAGATGACGATCTCCCGGTCGGCCGTCGCCGACCCGGTCCGCGTTTCCTGCCCTGTTGCTGCCATCGGTCATTCCTCCTGGCGTGTCTGCTTGAGGTTCTGCACGTAGGCGTCCAGCCGGTCGAAGCTCTCGCTCCAGAACTGTTCGAATCCGCCGACCCATTCGTGGACCGGGCGCAGCCCGGCGGCGTCCAGGCCGTAGAGGCGCTGCTTGCCCGCCCCGCGGACCCGCACCAGACCCACCTCCCGGAGCACCCGCAGGTGCTTGGACGCCCCCGGCTGGCTCATCCCCAGCTCTGCGGCCAGGTCGGTCACCGGCCGCTCCCCCGCCCGCAGCAGCGCCAGGATGTCCCGGCGCTGCGGCTCGGCGATCGCGTTGAAGACATCCGACGTCGTCGCTGCTCGTGCCATGCACATCATCATATTCCCATATCGGCATGCGTCAAGGCGGCCGGGATCCGGGCACGTCCTGCCCGACGACGATCACAGGCGCTCCCCGCCCCGCCCGGCGACAGCCCGCGGTGGCTTCTTCGCCGGGGCACCTCTGCCGCCGGCCCCGGACGGCGGCCTCGCTCGCCTCTGGCCCGCGCGCCCGGAAGACAGCGCCAGCTGCCGGCGGGAGCAAGCATCGTCTGCTGCCCCGCCGGTCGGACCCGGTGGGCCCGGTGGGTCAGAGGAAGCGCCGGATGGGCACGACGGCTGCTTCCCGGACGCGCTGGAGGGGCGAGCGGCGCTGCCAGCGCCCGCGGCCGATGAGCTCGCTGTGCTCGAGATCGTCGGCAAAATGCTTGTCGAGCGTGGCGGTGAACGTCTGGTCCAGGACGGCGAGCATGACCTCTTCGTCGTGGTCGAGCGAGCGGCGGTTGAAGTTCGTCGACCCGATCAGCGCCATGGTCCGGTCGATGGTGATGACCTTGGTGTGGAGCATCGTCGGCTGGTACTCGAAGACCTTCACGCCGCAGGCGGTGAGGTCTTCGTAGTAGCGCTGGCCGGCCAGCTGGCAGACCCTCTTGTCGGTGTGCGGGCCCGGCAGCAGGATCTCGACCTCGACGCCGCGGCGCGCGGCGGCACACAGCAGCTCGATGAAGTAGCCATCGGGCGCGAAGTAGGCGGTGGCGAGCCGGATCCGCTCCTCCGCCGACTCGATCACCACCCGCAGCAGGGTCTGCATGTCCTGCCAGCCGAAACTGGCCGAGCCCCGCACGACCTGCACGACGGCCTCGCCGTGCGGGGTGTGGTTGATGAACCGGTCGCGTTCGTCGAAGAGTTCGTCGTGGCACTCGGCCCAGTTCTGGGCGAACGCCGCGGCCAGCCCGTCCACGGCGGGCCCGCGCACCTGCACGTGCGTATCGCGCCACTCGCCGGGATTGCGGGCATCACCGCACCACTCCTCGGCGATACCGACCCCGCCGGTGAACGCGGTCTCTTCGTCGACGACCAACACCTTGCGGTGGCAGCGGTGGTTTTGCTTCAGCGGTGACAGGTAGAGCGGTTTGCGGAACCAGGCCACCTGCACACCGGCCTGCTCCATCACCTCCAGCTGGTCCTTCTCGATGAGCCGGCTGCCGAAACCGTCCAGCATCAGGCGCACCCGCACCCCCTGGCGTGCCCGTTCGGCCAGTGCGTCGGCGAAGTGCTGGGCGATCTCGCCCTTCCAGTACACGAACGTCATCATGTCCACGGTGTGCCGGGCGGAGCGGATACCGTCCAGCATCGCTGCGAAGATCTCGTCGCCGTTGCGCAGCGGGACCAGTGCGTTGCCTTCGGTCGCGGCCACCCCTATGAGTCTTTCCAGCCGGCGTCTGGCGCGCCGGGACCGCTCCTCCAGGACGCCTCTTTCGTCCTCGCTGCGTGCCCCTTGCGCGAGAGATGGCCGGGTGGGTGCGGACGTGGGGGCGGTGTCTGCGGGGGCGTCTTGCGTGCGGGTCATGGGTGCACCTTCCTGGAGGAGGGACGGGAAGACAAAAAAAGCCCGGGGACTCGATCCAGACATCGCATACCCCCACGGGGGCAAAAGACGAGCATGGCAACTGGATCAGCAACAGCACGCGGACGCAGGCAAGCCCGGCGCGCGGCGAACAGCACAGCAGTCGAGGGCGCAGCCCGTGCGGGCTTCGTGGCCCGCGGGGTCATCTACCTGCTCATCGGCATGCTCTCGCTCAGGATCGCTTTCTCCGACGGAGGCGGTGAGCAGGCAGACCGGGGCGGCGCCATCGCTGAGATCGCCGAGAAACCCCTGGGCACTGTCTTGCTGTGGCTGCTGGGCATAGCGCTGGTGGGCATGGCCCTGTGGCGGCTGACCGAGGCGGCCTTCGGGCAGGCGGGGCCCGACGGCACGAAGGCGAGCAAGCGGGCGATGGCCGCGGGACGCTGCGTCTTCTACGGATTCGTCGCCTACTCCGTGCTGTCGTATGCGGCCGGGCAGAAGGGCAGCGGCAGCGGGAGCTCCGACCAGGATTCCCGGGACATCACGGCCAAGGCCCTGGACTGGCCCGGCGGGCAGTGGATCGTCGGGATCGCCGGTGCGGGGGTGGCTGGTGCCGGCCTGTGGATCGCCGGCCGGGCCCTGATGCGCAAGTTCGAGAAGCACCTGAAGATGTCGAGCATGTCGGCGACGGTCCGCAAAGCGGTCACGTTCCTGGGGATGTTCGGCGGTGCCTGCAGAGGCGTGGTCTTCGCCGTCGCCGGCGCTTTCGCCATCGCCGCCGCCCTCAAGCACAAGCCCGGCAAGGCCAAGGGGATGGACGACACCCTGCGCTCCTTCACCGACACCCCCGCCGGCCCCTGGCTTCTCGTCCTGATCGCAGTCGGCCTCACGGCGTTCGGCCTGTTCTCCTGGGCCAACGCCCGCTGGCGCAAGGTCTGAGGGCAGCCAGGACTGGGGGCGTCCGGCCGGTGGTGGCGGCCCCCGCCACCACCGGCCGCAGCAGTGGCGGGCAGAATACCGCCATGGAGAATGACGATCTGACGGTGGGCGTGGAGACCACGTCCGCCAACGTGGTGCTGATCACGGTCGGGGGCAGCCTGGACGACTGGTCGGACTCCGGCGGCCTGACCCAGGCACTGGCCCGGGCCGCCCGCACCGAGAGCACCAGGATCATCGTAGATCTGTCCGGTGTGACCTTCGCCGATTCCACGGCCCTGCACATCTTCCTGGACGGGCGGCGCCAGCTCGCCGCCGCCGGCATCCCCTTCGTGCTGGCGGGGCCGCTCAGCGCCGCCGTGTCCCGGCTGTTCGAGGTCACCGGACTGCGTGAGACGTTCACGTTCGCCGACAGCGTCGAGCAAGCGCACACATGCTGACCACCGCCGCGCACGGGGCCGAAAGACCCCGTGCGCAGTGTGAGCCTGATTCTCCAGGGCAAGTGCACAAAGCAATGAGCATCGATCACGAAGTGCCGGACCCAAGCCCTCATCCGGACCACACGCCGGCTGGGACACATACGGCTGCCACAGGTGAAACGGCCGGGCCCCTGCCCCTGGCGTCCTCGGTGCCCCGCACTCCTGGCGACGCGCGGGCAGAAGTCACCAAGCTCCTGTCGTCGCATTTCTGCTCCCTGGAGGGCGAAGGCGCGGACGATGTGGTGGTGGCCGACGCGCTGCTGGTGACCACGGAGCTGGTGACCAACGCCTTTCGCCACGGCGGTGGCCTGACCCGCTTCTCGGCGGAACTCACCGACGAGGGACTGTCCCTCGTGGTCGGTGACGCCAGCACCCGCACGCCCGTGGTCCCCGACGATGATGTGGGGGGCGCGTCCCGGGCGGGGGGATACGGCTGGCTGCTGGTGCGCCGCCTGGCCGCCCGCGTCTCCGTCACCTGCCACGAAGGCGGCAAGGACATCACCGCCCTCGTCGAGCTGAGCTGAATTCCGGTCCAGCTCCGCCAGACGGCACGCGAAGCGGTGCTCGCCCTGCGGGGGCACCTGGCTGTGCGGGGCCTGCCGTCCTGGCCGCGCTGGATTGTGGCCGCTCAGGCGGCGCGGGAGGAAGGGCCGGCCCAGGCCGTCAGCGCGGCGTGCCGTTCGCCGGACCGGGCCGCCGCGTCGGCGGCATGTGTCGCCCAGGCGACATGCCCGTCCGGGCGTACCAGGACTTCGGTGATGCCCCGCAGGTCGGTGTGCTCGTCGTGGCCGTTGACGGTCACCGCGGTGATGCGCGGGCCCCAGTCCCCGGTGACGGCGGCCGCGGTGTCCGGGTCGCCGGTGAGGTCGAGGTGGACGAACCGGCCAGCGACCAGCAGGTCGTACACGCGGGTCGCGGGTCCGGCGGCCGTGAGGCCGATGTCGGGCATGCGCCGCCCCGCCAGCGGGTCGGCGTCGGGCTCGGTGGGCCGGTAGGCGGTGGCGAGGGCGGAAACCCGGGAGGCCAGGGTGCGGTTGACCTCGTCCATGCGCAGCAGGTCGTCCAGGAGGCGGCGCAGGGCGGCCGCGGGGCGTTGGTATGCCCGGACCAGTGTCAGTTCGGCCAGCAGGGTCTGTATCTCGGTGTTCTCGGTGACCGCCCGGCCCACCGGGCGCCGTTCGCTGTCGTAGCTGTCCAGCAGGCCGGGCGGCGCCCAGCCGTGAATGGTGGCGGCCAGCTTCCAGCCGAGGTTCATCGCGTCCTGCAGGCCGGTGTTGAGGCCCTGCCCCGCGGCGGGGAAGTGGATGTGGGCGGCATCCCCGGCCAGCAGGAGCCGGCCGGAGCGGTAGCGGTCGGCGAGGCGGGTGGCGTTGCCGAAGCGGGAGAGCCAGCGGGGTTCGCCAACGCCGAAGTCCGAGCCGCACAGCCGGCGCAGGCACTGGCGGAACTCCTCGAGGGTCACGGGCTGCGCGCTGGGCACCCGGATCCTCTGCGCATCCAGCAGGACCAGCCGCGTCACGCCGTCTTCCATGGGCGCCACCAGCACGCCCCCGGCGCGCGCGGCGTCCAGGACGCCGGGGCCGGAGTCCATGGCCGCGAAGTCGCCGAGCATCCCCGTGAACGTCTCCTCCGTGCCCGGGAAGGCGATGCCCGCGGTCTGCCGCACCGCGCTGCGGCCGCCGTCACAGCCCACCGCGTAGCGGGCACGGATGGTTTCGCTGCCGCCGGGGCCCCGCACCTGCGCCCGGACCCCCTCGCCGTCCTGGCTCAGCCCGACGACTTCCTGTCCGCGCACGATCTCCACACCCAGCTCGTGCGCCCGCTGGGCCAGCAGTGCCTCGGTGCGGGCCTGGGCGATGAACAGCGTGTAGCCGTGCCGGGTGTCCAGCCGGGAGAAGTCCAGGCGGGTGGGGAGCTGTGCGAAGTGCCAGCCGGGCACGGGGCGGCCCTGCGGCAGGAACCGCTCCAGCAGCCCGCGCTGGTCCATCAGCTCCACACTGCGCGGATGCAGGCTCAGCGCCCGGGAGTCCCGCTGCGGTTCGGCGCGGCGTTCCACGATCCGCGTGCGCACCCCCGCCAGCGCCAGCTCGCAGCCGAGCATCAGCCCGGTCGGCCCGGCTCCCACAACGATCACGTCGGTGTCCATGGGCGTCGTCCTCTCGCTCTTCTCGTACCCAGATTTAGTGAACAGCGTTCACGTGAACGACGTTCACTATAATGGGCTCCATGAGCTCTCCGTCCACCCCGCCGCGCGGGCGCCCCTCCCGGATCGACCGCGCGCACACCGTGCGCACCGCCCTCGACCTGCTGGACCAGTCGGGCCTGGACGCCCTGACCATGAGGCGGCTCGCCGGCGCGATGGGCGTGCAGGCCGGAGCGCTCTACCGCTACTACGCGACCAAGCAGGAACTGCTCACCGCGATGTCGGAGCAGATGATGGAGGGCGTCGCACAGACGGCCGCCGACGGCGACACCCCCTGGAACGAGCGGCTCAGCGCACTCGCGCACGCCCTGCGCAACGCGCTGCTCGCCCACCGGGACGGAGCACGGGTCTTCGCCGGTACGCACTCCACGGGCGCCGGCGTCCTCGGCTTCGCCGACACTCTCGTCGGCGTCCTGCGCGAAGCGGGCTTCTCCGGCGACGACGCGGCCCGCACGCTCTACACCGTGGCCAACTTCACCGTCGGCCACACCCTGGAAGAACAGGCCGCCACCGCCCCGGAGAACGGCGATCCGGCCGGCCCGGAACGACTGCGCAGCGCCGTGACCTCAGGCAGCGACTACCCCCACCTCAAGGACACCCTGCCCGCCCTCGCCAGCACCGACTTCGCCCGCAACTTCGAGTTCGGGCTCTCCCTGCTCATCGAGGGACTCAGGGCACGCCGCTGACCCGCAGACCCTCTTGAACTCCCGCCC
>NZ_JBNNJZ010000450.1:0-6790 GCF_050270335.1 Streptomyces sp. NPDC059900 | reverse complement strand
GTGGCGAACTCCCAGAGGCCGATCTCGTCCTGGTCGGTGAACCCCGCGAGCGCCTGGAGCAGCGAGGACTTGGTGACCTCCATCCGGGACCGGTTCTGGCCGGGCACGAACTCGCCCATGGAGTCCGAGACGTCGACGACCGTGCTGAGCCGGGCGCTCTGGACGGTGATCGTCCACATGCCGAGCGTCTCCTGGAGCTCCTTCTCGGTGGGAGGTTCGCTCGCCTCGGCCGCGTACGGCTGGGGGGTGCGGCCGCCGGCCGCCGTGACGAGCTTGGCCGACGGGTCCTCGGCGCCGGTCCTGAAGCCGTGCTCCTCCAGGAGCGCGCGGCCCTCGTCGTCGCTGAACAGCGTCATGAACCGCAGGGCCGCCCGGCTCTGGTCCGTGGACAGTTCGTCCTCCTGGACCAGCGTGTACGGGTAGTCCAGCCGGGGTGAGCCGTCCTCGGGATAGAACATGTCCAGGCTGTTCTCCTCGCCCGCCGACGCGTTGTGCGCGAACGCCGCCTGCTCGGAGAGGATCAGTGCCTGGTTGCGGCGCGGATTGCCCTGCTCGGTGCCGGACGCGTCACGGGCCAGGGTGTCCACGAGCTGGCTGTCGCTGTCGGAGGTGCGCGAGGACAGCGCCTTGGCCATCCCCGCGGCCTGCGTGTCGCCGCCCTTGCCGCCCGACTTCCTGGCCGAGGTGCTCAGCTTGGCGAGCGCGAGCAGGCCGGTCGCGCTGCGCGCGGGGTCGGCGGCGCCGAGCCGCAGCTTGTCGTCCTTCATCGCCGCGCCGGTCAACTCCGGCCAGCTGTAGGTCTTCTTGGGCCAGCCCAGGGATTCGGCGGCCGAAGGGACCATGGCCATGCCAACCGGCGAGGAGGCTATGTTCCCGGCGGGCGTGACCCTGTTCTGCTTGCTGCCGAGACCGACGCGTTGCAGCCACAGTTCGCTGTCCGGCACCCACACCTCGTACCGCGGATCGCCCTTGCCCGTGCGCAGTTCGTCGGCGACCTTGTACGAATCGCGGGCGGTGACCCGTACGTCGATGCACGAACCGTCCGACGTGACCTCCTTCTCGCGCGCGTCGTCGGCGGCCGCCTGCAGGGCGGGAGCGATGTCCGGGGCGGCGGCGACGTCCAGTTGCACGGCGTGGTCGCGGCACGAGCCGCCGAAGCTCAGCAGATCGCTGCGGACGGCGACCGCCGTGCCCGCCGCGACCGTCAGGACGAGTGCCGTGGCGATGGCGACGGTCCGGCCGCGGCTGCGCGGCCGTGGGCCGGGTGCGTCCGCCCCGTCCTCATCGGGCAAGCTGTGACGTCCCATGGCGGTGGTGCCCCTCCTTGAGTGATGAAGCAAGGAAAGAGGGGGTGGCATGACCGCAGTCGGCGTCCGTCCCCCTCGGCCTGTCGCGCACGATCTTCGTAACTTCTTTCGAGACCCTAGCGGGACGGGGATGGGGATGAGGCGGGATTACTCAACTGGAGGCGGAGTGCAAGCGGAGTCCGGGCCGTTGGCCGGTTCTTTTCGGGGTGAGGGGCCATCGCGACGGATCCTGCGGGACGAGACGCTGCTCGTCCTGGCCCTGTCGCTGGGCGCGAGCGGTGTGTCCGCCCTGATCAGCTTTGTCGGATCGGTCACCAAACCGGGCGGTCTGAAGGATCAGGCGGCGACCATGAACGCGTCCGCCGCTCCGGGGCGGCCGTGGCTTGATCTCGCGTGGCAATTGTTCGGAATCACCACCGCGCTGGTGCCGGTGGCGCTGGTCGCGCACTTCTTGATCAGAGAGGGCGCCGGGCTGCGCACGATCGGCTTCGACCGGAGCCGACCGTGGCCGGATCTGGGGCGCGGGGCGGCGATCGCCGCGGTGATCGGCAGTACCGGGATCGCGTTCTATCTGGCGGCGCGCGGGCTCGGGTTCAACCTGACGGTGGTGCCGGAGGACCTGCCGGACGTGTGGTGGAAGTACCCGGTGCTCGTGCTGTCCGCGGTGCAGAACGCGGTCCTCGAGGAAGTGATCGTCGTCGGCTATCTGCTGCGCAGGTTCGGGCAGTTGGGCTGGACGCCGATGGCCGCACTGGCCGGCAGCTCGGTGCTGCGCGGCTCCTACCACCTCTACCAGGGCATCGGCGGGTTCATCGGGAACCTGGCGATGGGGGTGGTCTTCGTGCTCCTGTACCGGCGGTGGGGGAGGGTCGGGCCCCTGGTGGTGGCGCACTCGCTCCTCGACATCGGGGCGTTCGTCGGGTACGCGCTGCTCGCGGGGAAGGTGGGGTGGCTGCCCACGCCGTAGGCCGCTTCCGGCGCGGGCAGGACAGGTGGTGCTGCGGGGACGTACGGGTGACTCGTACGTCCCCGCAGTGCTGTCAGGCGTAGAGGTCGCCCTCGATGACGGTGACCGCGTGGCCGGTCAGGATGGTGCGGTCGCCGCGCAGCTCCGTGCGGACCAGGCCGCTGCGGGCCGAGGCCTGCAGGCCGGTGAGTTCCGCGCGGCCCAGGCGCTGGGACCAGAAGGGGGCCAGGGCGGTGTGGGCGCTGCCGGTCACCGGGTCCTCGTCGATGCCGACGCGCGGGAAGAAGCAGCGCGAGACGAAGTCGTAGCCGCCGGCGGGGTCTTCGGCGTGTGCGGTGGCGATGATGCCGCGCCTGGAGTACCGGGCGAGGGCCTTGTGGTCCGGGGTGAGCGCGCGCACCGTCTTCTCGTCCGCGAGTTCGACGAGGAGGTCGCCGAGGTGCGCCCCCGTGTCGTACGCCGCGACCGCCTCGGCGCCGAGGGCTTCGGCCGCGCCGCCGGGCATCTCGGCCGGGGTGAGCGGGGCGGTCGGGAAGTCCATGGTGACGGTGCCGTCGGCGTGCGCGGTCGTGGTCAGGACGCCGCTTCGGGTGGCGAACCGTACGGAGCCTTCGGCGGTGCCGGTGGTCCGCAGGACGTGGGCGGTGGCGAGCGTGGCGTGGCCGCAGAGGTCGACCTCGGTGGCGGGCGTGAACCACCGCAGGGCCCAGTCGGCTTCGCCGCCCGCGGGGAGGCGGTGGGCGAAGGCGGTCTCTGCGTGGTTGACCTCCGCGGCGACGTTCTGGAGCCAGGCGTCGTCGGGGAAGGCGTCCAGGAGGAGGACGCCCGCGGGGTTGCCCGAGAAGGGGCGCTCGGTGAAGGCGTCGACGATGCGGATGCGATGAGAAGTCGGCATGACGCCGACGCTAGCGGGCCGGTGCCGGAGTCGGACAAGGCCAATCGCCGGTGGGTGGACCGAGCTGTGGCGCGGGGGTGACGGCGGCGCCGCACCCTCTGGCCTGCACCTCTGCGTATCGCCGGGGAAGGGGTTGCCAGGCGAACTGTTCCGATATATCGTTGACGCATCGCGACAGATCAACGATGGCGCGATAGATCACCTACGAAATCAAGATCAACAAGGAGTGATTGCCATGCGTTCCCACGGTTACGAACATGAGCACGGACGTGGAAAGTGCGGTCCCGGCCACGAGGGCCGGGGCGGCTTCGAAGGCCGGCGCGCCGCATTCGGGCCCTTCGGCCCCGGTTTCGGCGGTCCCGGCGGGCCCGGCGGCCCCTGGGGCGGGCGCGGTGGCCGCGGCGGTCCGCGGGGCAGGGCGCGGCGCGGCGATGTGCGCGCGTCGATCCTGGCCCTCCTGAAGGACCGGCCGATGCACGGCTACGAGATGATCCAGGAAATCGCCGAGCGCAGCGGCGGGGCATGGAAGCCCAGCCCCGGTTCGGTCTACCCGACCCTCCAGCTCCTGGAGGACGAGGGCCTGATCAGCAGCGCGAGCGAGGGCGGCAAGAAGCTCTTCTCGCTCACCGAGGCCGGCACCACCGCGGCCGAAGAAGGTCCCGACGCGCCCTGGGAAGAGGCCGGGCGTGGGGTCGACTGGGAGACGCTGAACGAGATCCGCCAGGCCGGTTTCGGGCTGATGGAGGCGTTCGGCCAGGTCTGGAAGACCGGCAGCAAGGACCAGCGCGAGAAGGCCCTCACGGTCATCAACGACGCCCGCAAGAAGCTGTACCTGATCCTCGCCGATGAGGACTGAGGCGGTGGGGGTCGCTGATCCCCGATGCCATTGAGGCGCCCCGCACTTACGTGTGGGGCGCCTTTTTGCGTACGGGCGGGGGAGGAGGGCTCAGGTCACCAGGCCGGCCAGCTTCCGCAGCGACTCGTTCAGTGCCGCCGTCGCCGAATCCTTCAGCTTGCCCGCCATCAAGGAGACCGCCGCGCCGGTGAAGTCGCCGTCGATGCGCATCGTCGTCGCGTCTCCCTCCGGGATCAGCGAATAGCGGGTGCCGACCGTGACGCCCATCGGGCCCTTGCCCTTGATGGCCAGCGTGCGCTCGCTCTCCAGCTCCTCGATCGTCCAGGTGACCTCGGCGGGGAAACCCATCAGCTTCATGTTCTCCGCGAACGTGCCGCCCGTCTCCAGCGTGGTGGGCGCGCCCTTCGGGAAGCTCGTGTGCGTGGCGTTCCATTCGCCGTACGTGGAGAAGTCGGTGAGCTGGGCCCAGACCTTCTCGGCGGGCGCCTCGATCCGTGCTTCCGCGCTGACTTCGGCCATGCGACGACCCCTTTTCGTTGGGCGCTGCGGCGGGGCGCAGCTGCGGTGTCGCGGAACGTAGCCGCAGGGCCTGGAACATTCAATACTGATGAACCGTCAGATGTGCTGGCGCGTGATCCCCCGGCGCCGCCGCTGACCCCGTCGGGTACTGTTTGCCCTCCCCCGCGACAGACGCGGGAAGACGGATCAGGGAGGTGAGACCCATTACCGCTGCAGCAGGTAGGGCGCTCCCCCTTCGCGACCGCGCGGTCCACCCGGCATAGGTGCCCGAGGTGACCGAGGGAGCCCCATCGGCATCCCGAGAGGTTCCTTTTTCCATGTCGGTTTCACCTTCGTCACCCATCGTCACCAAACTGCGCGCCGCCGGCTGTGTCTTCGCCGAGGACGAGGCGCGCCTGCTCGTCTCCACCGCGCGCGACCGCGCCGAACTCGCCGCCATGGTCGAGCGGCGCGTCACCGGTCAGCCGCTCGAACACGTGCTGGGCTGGGCCGAGTTCCGTGGCCTGCGGATCGCCGTGGACACCGGTGTCTTCGTGCCCCGGCGGCGCACCGAATTCCTCGTGCAGCAGGCCGCAGCCTCCGCCGCGCCGGGGGCGGTCGTCGTCGATCTGTGCTGCGGCTCCGGAGCGCTGGGGGCCGCGCTCGGCGCCGCGGTCGACCGGGTCGAACTGCATGCCGCCGACATCGACCCCGTCGCGGTGCGCTGCGCCCGGCGCAATGTCGCCGCCGTGGGGGGCCGGGTGTACGAGGGTGATCTCTACGAGCCGCTTCCCGGCGCGCTGCGGGGCCGTGTCGACATATTGCTGGCGAACGTCCCCTACGTACCCACCGAAGAGGTCGGTCTGCTGCCGCCGGAAGCCCGTATCCACGAGGCGCGGGTGGCGCTCGACGGCGGCGCGGACGGTCTGGACGTCCTGCGGCGGGTGACCGCGGACGCGGCGCGGTGGCTGGCTCCCGGCGGGCGGCTGCTGTTCGAGACGAGTGAGCGGCAGGTCCCGTACGCCCTCGAAGCGGTCGCCGGCGGCGGGCTCGTGCCGCGGTCGGTGAGCGACGAGGAGATGTACGCGACGGTCGTCATCGGGACGCGGGCCGTGTAGCCGGGGGAGTCAGGAGTAGTCGCAGGGCAGCCGGGGCAGCCGGGGCAGCCGGGGGCCGGATCAGCCGACCCTGCGTATCAGCGCCGCGTCGAACAGGTCGCACGCCCTGGGGAACGGGCCCTCGTCGTGGCAGTGCCAGGCGTCCCAGAACAGGTCGGCGGGCAGTGCGTCATCGGGTGCGTACACCCGATACACGTACTGCCTGCCGTCGGCCGCCGGCAGCGCGACCATCCAGCACTCGCCCTCCATGCCCGGGAGACGAGTGACCGGTGGGCCGTGGTTGCGGTCCGGGTGTGAAGGTCGTGGCCGCCGACCCGGCGCGAATCAAGACGGCGCGCGCCCCTCGGGGAAGAACTGCCGGATCTCATCCGCAAGGAGGAGAAGCCACACATGCGTGCCCAACCTGTGTCGGACGCGAAGATGCTTCCCGCCGCCGATGACACCGCTTTTGGGGGCTGATGGGGTGGGAGATGTGCAAAGTCGTACCCCGCAGGGCGCCGAGCCCGGCCCGATCCGAGCAGAGACCGACGCATGCCTCAACGACCTCCTCGCGTCGGCGGTGGCAGGCGCGCGCCGGCGTGCGATGAGGGACGGGGACCGGCAGATCGACACCGCGCATCTGCTGCACTCCCTCCTGGAGACCGACCCCGATGTGCGGGCGGCTCTCGACGACGGGGAGCAAGTGGTGCGGCTCCTCGGCTATCTCGTCCAGCGCAGCATCGGCTACGGCCTGCAGTGGCAGGGGACGGTCGAGGACTCCGGGGCGATGCCGCTGCTGCGGCCCGGCAACTCCGGGTCCGGGAAGGAGACGGGCTGGTCGCCGTCCGCGGCCGCGGCCATGGAGGCGGCCGTCGAGCGGGCCGCCCGGCGCGGCGAACAGCGCGCCCTCGGCATCGACCTCCTTGCGGCTCTCGTCGCCGATCCCGACTGCCGCGCGGTCGAGGTCCTGCGGCGGGCGGGGGCGGACGCGCAGGTGATCGTCCGGCGCCTCCGGGAGGACCCGCTGACCGGCACTTCCGCCGAGGCGTTCTCCCGTGCTTCCGCCGGTTCGTCCGCGGAGCCGTACGCCGGTCCGTTCGCGGATCCGCGCGCCGGGACGTCCGTCGATCCGTACGCCGAAGCGTCCGCCGATTGAGACAGGGTCTATCG
>NZ_JBNNJZ010000449.1:0-6793 GCF_050270335.1 Streptomyces sp. NPDC059900 | reverse complement strand
GTTCGGGCCCCCTTCGCATACACCGTTCAAGCGCCGCTACGGCAACTGCGCCGCCCGCGCCTCACGCCGGTTGCCGCGGAAGTTGTTCACGCGGCGGGCCGTGGCGAAGAGCGGGATGACCGCGCCGAGCACCAGCTGGAGCGCACAGCCGGTCTGGAGCAGCAGCTGGCCGCCCGGAGCCTCGAAGGCCCAGGCCGCGAGCAGACCCATGGCCGCGACGATCCACGCGAGCATCGCCACCGCCAGCGGACCCCGCGGCTTGGGGTACTCGACCCGGCTGACCATGAGCCACGCCGTGCCGATGATCGCCAGGAGCGTCGCCACGAAGGGCAGCTCCAGGAGCACGATCGAGACGACCGTCAGCGCGCCGAAGGGCGAGGGCATGCCCTGGAAGGTGCCGTCCTTCACGGTCACGCAGCTGAACCGCGCAAGCCGCAGCACCACCGCCAGAAGTACGACGATCGCTCCGACCGCGGCCACTCTCTGGTGCGCGTCGTCGGCGACCATGCCGTACACGAGCACGAAGTACGCGGGAGCCAGACCGAAGCTGATCAGGTCCGACAGGTTGTCGAGCTCGGCGCCCATCGGCGAGGACCGCAGCTTGCGCGCCACGAGCCCGTCGAAGAGGTCGAAGACGGCCGCGCAGAGCATCAGGATCACGGCGGTCGCGGCGGAGTGCCGCGCCATGCCGCTCTCGTTGCTGCCCTGGAGGTGCGGGATGAGGATGCCGGTGGTGGTGAAGTACACCGCCATGAACCCGCACGTGGCGTTACCGAGCGTGAGGGTGTCCGCTATCGAGAGGCGGAGTGAGAGAGGCATCTCCTCGTCGGCCTCGTCCTCGGCCGCCTCGGGCACCCAGCCCGCTTGTGTCTCTGGATCAACCACGGTCAATTCGAGTCACCCCAGCCACGGTCTTCTGACCGACCTCGACGTCCACGTCGACACCCTCGGGGAGATAGATGTCCACGCGGGAGCCGAAGCGGATCAGGCCGATCCGTTCGCCTTGCTCCACCTTCGTGCCCTGCGGCACGTAAGGAACGATGCGTCGCGCCACCGCGCCCGCGATCTGGATCATCTCGATGTCACCGAGCTCGGTGTCGAAGTGCCAGACGACGCGCTCGTTGTTCTCGCTCTCCTTGTTGAACGCCGGGACGAACCCGCCGGGGATGTGCTCCACGGACGTCACCGTGCCCGCGAGGGGCGCGCGGTTGACGTGGACGTTCAACGGGCTCATGAAGATCGCGACGCGGGTGCGCCCGTCCTTCCACGGCATGATGCTCTGCACCACACCGTCGGCGGGCGAGATGACCCGGCCCTGTGCGATCTCGCGCTCGGGGTCGCGGAAGAACCACAGCATGCCCGCCGCCAGAGCGGTGGCGGGTACAGCTACGGCCGCGGCGCCCTTGGAGCGACGCGCGCGGACGAGGCTGAGTGCCGCGGTGGCGACAGTCGGCAGGAGCCACGGCGATGCTCCCCGCGCAAGGCGTACGCCAGCGAGGCTGTCGCGTGGTGCAGAGGTTTGGCTGTGGGGCATGGATGACCTTCGTAGCGGATGATGCCGCGCAGTTAACGGGGGACGGCGGCTTTTTCCGGATGGTATCGGTTGCGAGCCACAACTGGGCAAGCCAGGAAGCGGAGTCGACGGCCGAAGACTGCTGACAGGGTGTGACCTTCTTCTCGACGAAACCGCCCCAAAGCGGGCATTTAGCCCTGGAGTCGATACTCTTCGAGCAGTCGGCGTCCAATGATCATCTTCTGGATCTCGGCGGTACCTTCACCGATCAACAGCATCGGAGCCTCACGGTACAGGCGCTCGATCTCGTACTCCTTCGAGAAGCCGTAACCGCCATGAATCCGGAACGCGTCCTCTACGACTTCTTTGCAGTATTCGGAGGCGAGGTACTTCGCCATCCCTGCTTCGAGGTCGTTTCGTTCCCCGGAGTCCTTTTTGCGTGCTGCGTTCACCATCATCGCATGCGCGGCCTCGACCTTGGTAGCCATCTCGGCCAGCTTGAACTGGATGGCCTGGTGCTGGGCGATCGCCTTGCCGAAAGTGTGACGTTGCTGGGCATACGAGACACCGAGCTCAAATGCACGCTGAGCAACACCGCAGCCACGCGCCGCGACATTTACCCGACCGACTTCGACGCCGTCCATCATTTGGTAAAAACCGCGACCGGTTTCCCCGCCGAGCACGCGATTGGCCGGAATTCGTAGCCCGTTCATGACGAGTTCGGTCGTGTCGACGCCCTTGTAACCCATCTTGTCGATCTTGCCGGGGATGGTGAGGCCGGGGCGGACCTCTCCGAAGCCGGGCTCCTTCTCGACGAGGAAGGTCGTCATCGACTTGTGGGGGGCCGTCCCCTCGGGGTGTCCTTCGTCACTCCGGCACAGAACGGCGACCAGCGTCGACGTTCCGCCGTTCGTGAGCCACATCTTCTGACCGTTGAGGACGTACTCGTCGCCGTCCTTGACGCCCTTGGACGTGATCGCCGACACGTCCGAGCCGAGCCCGGGCTCCGACATGGAGAACGCGCCGCGCACCTCGCCGGCCGCCATGCGCGGCAGGAAGGTGTCCTTCTGCTCCTGCGTCCCGTGCTGCTTGAGCATGTAGGCCACGATGAAGTGGGTGTTGATGATGCCGGAGACCGACATCCAGCCACGCGCTATCTCTTCGACGCACAGGGCGTACGTGAGCAGCGACTCGCCCAGACCGCCGTACTCCTCCGGGATCATGAGCCCGAAGAGGCCCAACTCCTTGAGACCGTCGACGATCGCCTGCGGGTACTCGTCGCGGTGCTCGAGCTCCGTGGCGACAGGGATGATCTCCTTGTCGACGAAGTCCCGGACGGTGGAGAGGATCTCCTGCTGGATCTCCGTGAGACCTGCGGTCTGCGCGAGTCGGCTCATGGCTACTTCTCCTGCTGCTTGAGTTCCGGGCGGCCGGGCTGCTCGCCGCCGCGCTCCTTGATGTACGTCTCGGTGGGGACCATCACCTTGCGGCGGAACACGCAGACCAGCGTGCCGTCCTGCTTGTAGCCCTTGGTCTCCACATAGACGATCCCGCGGTCCGACTTGGACTTCGACGGCGTCTTGTCCAGGACCGTGGTCTCGCCGTAGATCGTGTCGCCGTGGAAGGTCGGCGCCACGTGCTTGAGCGACTCCACCTCCAGGTTGGCGATCGCCTTGCCCGAGACGTCCGGCACGGACATGCCCAGAAGCAGCGAGTAGATGTAGTTCCCCACGACGACGTTCTTCCCGAAGTCCGTCGTCTGCTCCGCATAGTTCGTGTCCATGTGGAGGGGGTGGTGGTTCATCGTCAGGAGGCAGAAGAGGTGGTCGTCGTACTCGGTGACCGTCTTTCCGGGCCAGTGCTTGTAGACGTCCCCGACGGTGAACTCTTCGTAGGTGCGGCCGAACTGCATGTCAGGCCTCCGGGATCTCGAACTTGGAGGTACGGGTCATGCCCGCGGCCCGGCCCTTGCCCGAGATGACCAGCGCCATCTTGCGGCTGGCCTCGTCGATCATCTCGTCCCCGAGCATCGCCGAGCCCTTCTTGCCGCCCGCCTCGGAGGTGCAGTAGTCGTACGCGTCCAGGATCAGCTCGGCGTGGTCGAAGTCCTCCTGGGAGGGCGAGAAGACCTCGTTGGCCGCCTCGACCTGGCCGGGGTGCAGCACCCACTTGCCGTCGAAGCCGAGCGCGGCGGCGCGGTTGGCGACCTCGCGGTAGCCGTCGACGTTCTTGATCTGGAGGTAGGGGCCGTCGATCGCCTGGAGGTTGTTGGCGCGCGCCGCCATCAGGATCTTCATCAGGATGAAGTGGTAGGCGTCCGCGGGGTAGCCGGGCGGCTGCTCGCCGACGACCAGGGACTTCATGTTGATGGACGCCATGAAGTCGGCCGGGCCGAAGATGATGGTCTCCACGCGCGGCGACGCCTCGGCGATCGCGTTGACGTTGTTGAGGCCCTGCGCGTTCTCGATCTGCGCCTCGATGCCGATCTTGCCGACCTCGAAGCCCATCGTCTTCTCGATCTGCGTGAGCAGGAAGTCGAGCGCGACGACCTGGTCGGCGCTCTGCACCTTCGGCAGCATGATGCAGTCGAGGTTCTGGCCCGCGCCCTCGACGACCGTGACGACGTCGCGGTACGTCCACTCGGTCGTCCAGTCGTTGACGCGCACGACCCGCGTCTTGCCCGTCCAGTCGCCCTCGTTGAGGAACTTGACGATGGTGTGCCTGGCCTCCGGCTTGGCGAGCGGCGCGCAGGCGTCCTCCAGGTCCAGGAAGACCTGGTCGGCGGGCAGGCCCTGGGCCTTCTCCAGGAAGCGCGGGTTCGAACCCGGCACCGCGAGACAGGAGCGACGCGGGCGCAGACGGTTGATGGGCGCGGTCATGCGGGGACCTCCAGTGGGTCGAGCTTGTTCGCTTTCCGGATCTCGTCGACGATACGGCCGATGATCTCGGTGATACCGAAGTCCTTGGGGGTGAAAACGGCGGCGACACCCGCCGCCTTCAGGTCCTCGGCGTCGCTGTTGGGGATGATGCCGCCCGCGATGACGGGGATGTCGGGCGCGCCCGCCTCGCGCAGCCGCACCAGGACGTCGGGCACGAGCTGCGCGTGGGAGCCGGAGAGGATCGAGAGGCCCACGGCGTGCACGTCCTCGGCCAGGGCGGCGTCGACGATCTGCTCGGGGGTGAGCCTGATGCCCTGGTAGACCACCTCGAAGCCGGCGTCACGCGCACGCACCGCGATCTGCTCGGCCCCGTTGGAGTGCCCGTCCAGGCCCGGCTTGCCGACCAGGAAGCGCAGCTTGCCGGTGCCGAGGTCGGCGGCGGTCCTCGCGACCTTGTCGCGCACCAGGGCGAGCGGCGTGCCCGCCTCCGCGGTGACGGCCACCGGGGCGCTGGAGACGCCCGTGGGTGCCCGGAACTCCCCGAAGACCTCCCGCAGGGCCCCGGCCCACTCCCCGGTCGTCACACCGGCGCGTGCGCACTCCAGGGTGGCTTCCATGAGGTTGCCCGTGCCCGCGGCGACCTCCTTGAGCTTGTCCAGGGCCTTGCAGGGGCGCGGGTGGTTGAACGGCGGCTGGTAGCGCGTGTCGCGCCAGGTCCCCAGGGCCTTCACGACGCGGTTCTCCACGGCCGGGTCGACCGTCATGATCGCGGTGTCCAGGTCCGCGGTCAGCGGGTTCGGCTCGGTCGACTCGTAGGCGTTGACGCCGACGATCTTCTCGTCGCCCGACTCGATGCGTGCCCTGCGCTCGGCGTGCGAGGAGACCAGCTGCGACTTGAGGTAGCCGGACTCGACGGCGGCCATCGCGCCGCCCATCTGTTCGATGCGGTCGATCTCGGCGAGCGACTCGTCGACGAGGGAGTCCACCTTGGCCTCGATGACGTGCGAGCCCGCGAAGATGTCCTCGTACTCAAGGAGGTCGCTCTCCAGGGCGAGCACCTGCTGGATGCGCAGCGACCACTGCTGGTCCCACGGCCGGGGCAGACCCAGGGCCTCGTTCCAGGCGGGCAGCTGCACGGCACGCGCGCGTGCGTCCTTGGAGAGCGTGACGGCGAGCATCTCCAGGACGATGCGCTGGACGTTGTTCTCGGGCTGCGCCTCGGTCAGGCCCAGCGAGTTGACCTGCACGCCGTAGCGGAAGCGGCGCTGCTTGGGGTTGGTGATGCCGTACCGCTCGCGTGTGATGCGGTCCCAGATGCGGCCGAAGGCGCGCATCTTGCACATCTCCTCGATGAAGCGGACGCCCGCGTTCACGAAGAAGGAGATGCGGGCGACGACGTCACCGAACTTCTCCGGGGGCACCTGCCCCGAGTCGCGCACCGCGTCGAGCACGGCGACGGCGGTGGACATCGCGTACGCGATCTCCTGCACCGGAGTGGCCCCGGCCTCCTGCAAGTGGTAGCTGCAGATGTTGATGGGGTTCCACTTGGGGATGTTCGCCACCGTGTAGGTGATCATGTCGGTGGTGAGGCGGAGGGAGGGCCCCGGCGGGAAGACGTGCGTCCCGCGCGAGAGGTATTCCTTGACGATGTCGTTCTGCGTCGTCCCCTGGAGCTGCGTGATGTCCACGCCCTGCTCCTCCGCCACCACCTGATAGAGCGCCAGGAGCCACATGGCCGTGGCGTTGATCGTCATCGAGGTGTTCATCTGGTCCAGGGGGATGTCCTGGAACAGCCGTCGCATGTCGCCGACGTGCGAGACGGGGACGCCGACCCGGCCGACCTCACCGCGGGCGAGGATGTGGTCCGGGTCGTAGCCCGTCTGCGTGGGCAGGTCGAACGCGACCGAGAGGCCCGTCTGACCCTTGGCGAGGTTGCGCCGGTACAGCTCGTTGGACGCCTCGGCCGTGGAGTGACCGGCATAGGTCCGCATGAGCCACGGCCGGTCCTTCTGACGCTCTGTCATGTGCGAACCCTCAGCCCTCAGACGTTGCGGAAGCGGTTGATGGCGTCGATGTGCTGCGCGCGCTTCTCGTGGTCGCGCACGCCCAGGCCCTCGCGGGGCGCGAGCGCGAGGACGCCGACCTTGCCCTGGTGGAGGTTGCGGTGCACGTCGTAGGCGGCCTGGCCGGTGTCCTCCAGGGAGTACGTCTTCGACAGGGTCGGGTGGATCTTGCCCTTGGCGATCAGCCGGTTGGCTTCCCAGGCCTCGCGGTAGTTGGCGAAGTGCGAGCCGATGATGCGCTTGAGGGACATCCACAGGTAGCGGTTGTCGTACTCGTGCATGTAGCCCGAGGTGGAGGCGCAGGTGGTGATGGTGCCGCCCTTGCGGGTGACGTAGAC
>NZ_JBNNJZ010000448.1:0-6820 GCF_050270335.1 Streptomyces sp. NPDC059900 | reverse complement strand
GCGTAGTCCTCACCGGGGTGTCCGGATGCGTCGAGGATGCGGGCGCCGAGCAGCATCTGCACCGTCTGCGCGCCCCAGGAGTGTCCGGCGACCACCACCTGGTCCCGGTCCACCCGCCCGGCCAGCCCCGGTACGGCTGCTTCGACGGCGGCGAACTGGTCGAGAATGCGCTGCAGGTCGTCGCGCCGTTCGGTCCAGATCTGCCCGAACACCGGGTTGTCCAGGCCGATGCCGTTGCGGCGGGAGTCGAGGTGGGTCGGCTGCACCACGACAAAACCCTGCGCTGCCCAGAACGCGGTCAGCGGAGCGTATCCGTCCAGAGGCCAGCCGTTGCCGTGGGAGAACAGCAGCACCGGCAGGTTCTCCCCCGTCGCCGGGGCGGAGACCCGCACTTCGAGCGGAACCGCCCGGCCGGGGGCGTCCAGCGCGACCGGGGCGACGGATACGACACGGTCACCGGCGCCGACGACACCGTCCAGGGCCTGCACGATCGGGGTATCGGTTGTGGCGGGAGCACTGCTCATCAGTCATCTGTCCTTTGCGTTCCGGTCTTCACTGCACCCGCCTTGTAAGCGGAGCAACGTTCCGAATAATACGGAACACTGCTCCGGTTAGCAGTGCCGGATGCCCGGCAGGCCGGCACCCGCTCGTGGGAGCGAACGCGCAGACCCTGGCGGCCCCCGAGTGATGAGTTATCGCGCCCACACCCGTCACACCTACGACGGGACACCACGCGATGGAAGGATGACGCCATGAGTGCCAACACGCGGCTGGAGCAGCCCGGCGGGAGCGGTCCGGGAACGAGCGGTCCGGGCGAAGTCGACGAGCCGGCGTTCTCCGCCCGGGCCGAGCGGCACCGGCGGGAACTGCACGTGCACTGCTACCGGATGCTCGGCTCGTTCGAGGACGCCGAGGACACCGTGCAGGAGACGTTCCTGCGGGCCTGGCGGCGGCGGGAGACCTTCGAGGGCCGCTCGACGTTCCGGGCCTGGCTGTACGGGATCGCCACCAACGCCAGCCTGGACCTGCTGGCCAAGCGCCGCCCCAAGGCCGCCACCGGCGGCGAAGTGCTCTGGCTGCAGCCCTACCCCGACCGGCTCCTGGACGAACTGCCCGCCGACGACGCGGACGAGCCGGAGACCCTGGCCCTCGCGCGCGAGACCATCGAGCTGGCCTATGTGGTCGCCGTCCAGCACCTCGCCCCGCGTCCACGCGCCGTACTGATCCTGCGCGACGTACTGGGCTGGCCCGCCAAGGATGTCGCCGATCTGCTCGGCGATTCCGTCAACTCCGTGAACAGCGCACTGCAGCGGGCCCGGGCCGGACTGCGCGAGCACCTGCCCGCCCAGCGCCAGGACTGGACCGGCAGCGAACAGGACAACGGGACGCGCGCGATCGTGCGCCGCTACACCGACGCCAGCCTGGCCACCGACATCGACGCCCTCGCCGCGCTCCTGCACGACGACGTGCGCACCTCCATGCCGCCCACCCCCGGCCTCTACGCCGGCCGCGCAGCGGTGGTCGACTACTGGACCGCAAGCGGCTTCCAGGACATGCAGCACCTGCGTGCCGTCCCGACGTCCGTGAACCGGCAGCCCGCTCTCGCCTTCTACCACCAGCAGAAGCAAGGCGACGCGTACCTGCCGCTGACCATCGACGTATTGCGCATCGCCCACGGGGCCATCACCGAGATCACCACGTTCCACGACGACCAGTTCCCGCGCCTCGGCCTGCCGCAGAGCCTCCCGCCGGACGCCCCGGCATGACTCCCGGCACGGGCCGACCGCCCCTGGCCTGATTGATCACCGCGTCATTGCGCGGCGCCCGCAGGGAACTGAGACTGCTGTGGGCCAGACAGTGACGCGCAGGACGGGGCGGTCGGTGAAACGCATTCACTTCACGGCACAGGACCTGGCGCGGACCCGCGTGGCCACGACGATCGGCGTGGCGGCGGAGACGTTCGACAGCGTCAAGCTGCTCAAGGACCGCGACAGCAGTCTCGCCTTCCGCCGCTGGCATGTCTCGGTCCGCGGCCGGCTGGGCGAACAGGCGGGCCCGCTCGCGGCGTTGCTCCCCGGGCGCGGCCCGCTGGTCGACGCGATGAGCCTGCTGGGAGACACGGCATCCGTAGACGAGGCGGTGGACAACCTGATGTCCGCTCCCCGCGCCCTGATGCGCCTGGAACTGGAGCACATCGACTTCCGCCCCGCAGACCGGCCCTGGGCCAGCGCCCTGATGGACGGCGACCGTGAAGTCCGCCTCCAGGTGGCGGCGGCCCTGCGGGCCTGCCACAGCGTGACCGTCGCCCCTTACTGGAGCAGGATCCGAACCCATCTCAACGACGTCCGGGCCGGGTACGTGGACACGATGGCCGACGGCGGCGTGGAGCAACTCCTGGCCGCTCTCTGTGTTCCGTTGGTCCGCTGGCGGCCGCCCGTGCTCGAAGTGGCCCACCCGCGCGATGCAGACCTCCACCTCAACGGGCGGGGTCTCGTGATCGCGCCGACGCTTTTCTCCACCCAGCAAGTCGAACTCCTGCAGCCGTCCCTGGACCCGGACCGGGCACCCGTGCTGGCCGTCCCCGCCCTGCGCGGGGCCTCGCCCGAAACCTCGCTGTGGGAGGGCGTCGGCGAGCCCACCGCCTTGTCACTGGACGACCTCCTCGGCCGCACCAGGGCGGCCGTGCTCAGGACGGCGGTCGGCGGATGCGGTACTACGGAGCTGGCCCGGCGCCTGAACATCTCGCCCGCGACCGCGAGCCACCACGCGACGGTGCTGCGCAACGCCCGCCTGGTCACCACTCACCGCGAAGGCAAGGCGGTCCTGCACACGATCACGTCACTGGGCATCGCCCTGCTGGGCCGCAGTCCGCACAACTGACGGTCCGACCCATGCCCGCAACCAGGGGAAATCCCCCGTGGGCGGGCACGTTTCGACGGTCATCGAAACCTTGGCGGCGGCCCCCGGCCGATCCCTAGGTTGGGGCACGCGCTCGCTCGACCGCAGCGCCACGTCACAACTCGCTACCCATAGGGGGATCTGCATGATCAAAGGTCGTACGGCAAGGGCAGTGGCCTCGACGGCGCTGGCCCTGGGGGCAGCAATAACCCTGGCGCCGAGCGCCGCAGCGGACAGCGGCTCATCAGCGTCCGCTGTACCGGCGTCCGCCAACTCCCGGGCACAGGCGTGCTGGGGCCAGCCGGAGCGCGGCAGCGGGGGCCACTACGGCAACAGCGGTTGGTGCGACTCGGGGCGCTACCGCCAGGCGATCAGGTGCGAGACCCTGGGCGGTTACCGCTACGTCCACTACGGGCCTTGGGTCTGGGCGCCCGCGAAGAGCACCGCCTGGTGCAACCTGGGCGACCGGGTGGTCGGCACCTGGCTGGAGTGAGTCACCGGCTCCTTGGCCGGTAGTCGGTAGGCCCGCCCGGGATTTCGTCCGCGGTCTCCTGGTTTTGATGAGGCGCCGGGTGTCGCCCGGGGAGTCTTTGGCGTGCAGAGCAGCAGGGAGTACGGGGGTGTCGGCTGCTGAGCACGCCGCCTTCGGGCGGAGGCAGGTCGGCCGGGGGGACTCGCCCCGGCCGACCCTCAACTTGCTCGCGCTGCCGCTGAGAAGTGGGTCTCCATCGATTGGCATCACCGCCGAGATCCTGCAGGGGCCGAAGGGGCACGGTGCCTTCTTCGGGCCTCGGGGCGGGCCGACGGCGCCAGCGCTGCGTGGCCCAACGCGCACCTCACGAGCCGCTGGCCCCAACAAAACTCTCCAGGCGCTCAGTTGAAGATGTCCAGGAGGTCCGGCCAGGAGCCGCCGTCGGCGGCGGGGCGGGGGCGCATCGGGCGCGGATCGGGGTAGGTCTGCGTGGCGGCCTTCGCGCGTACGATGTCCGGCCCGCCGCACGCCTCGACCGCGAAGGCCCCGAAAACCTTGGCGAAGGCGGCCGGGTCGCGGAACTCCACGCCGAACGCCCGGCCATCGTGCAGCGGCACCCACACCACCCGGTCGAACCGGATCCACTCCGACACCGGCTGGTCGTCCGCGGTCGAGCGCCCCTCCAGCCACAGCCGTGCCACGTGCAGCAGGTTGACCTTCTCCATCGGCAACCGCTTGCGACGCACGCGCAGTTCACGTGACGTCAGCTCGACCCGCTGGTCCTTCTTCGGATACCAGACGACACCGACCCCGAACGGCGCCCACAACAGGATCCCGATCATCGGCCAGACCAGCGCGTCGCCCCATGACCGCAACAGCCCGCCGTCCAGCAGGTACAAAACCCCGAAGACCACGCCCCACTTCGCCGTCATCCGCCAGAATCCGGTGCCCTGCCGGTACAGCACCCGCCGCTTCCCCGTTATCGCCATGCCCGCAGGCTAGCCGCCGCCCCGCAGAGCACGATCCCCGCCTCAGCCCTGCACCCAGCGGCCGAGCTTTTCCGGGTTGCGCACCACCCAGATGTGCGTGATCCGGTCGCCCGCGATCTCGAAGGCGAACACCGTCACCACGGCGCCGTCCTGCTCGGCCACCAAACCGGGCTGGCCGTTGACCGTGCGCTCCGCGAATGTCATGGTCCCGGGCTTCCGTCGGGCGAGCTCCATCCAGGTGCGGGCGATCTGCTCTCCGCCCTCGATCGGGTCCGGGAAGGCGGCGGCCAGGCCCCCGCCGTCGGCGACCGCGGTGGCGGCCGGGTCGAGCAGACCGAGCAGGGCGTCGATATCCCCGGTTTCCCATGCCCGCTTGAAGTCCCTTACGACGCCAGTGCGTTGGCCTGGCGGGATCGAGGGTGCGCTCGTGTCGGGTCGGGATTCCCGTACGCGCCGGCGGGCCGATGAGGCCAGTTGGCGGCAGGCCGCCGGGGTACGGCCGACGATCTCGGCCACCTCGGCGAAGGAGTGGCAGAACACGTCGTGCAGGATGAATGCGACGCGTTCGGCCGGGGTCATCGCTTCGAGCACGACCAGGAAGGCCAGATTGACCGACTCCTCCAGGGTGACGCGGTCGGCCGGATCGACGGCCGCGCCGCCCGCGGGTCCGCCGATCCACTCCGAGCGTCCGGGCAGCGGCTCGGGGAGCCACTCCCCCACGTACGTCTCCCGCCTGGCCCGTGCCGAGCCGAGCAGGTTGAGGCAGATACGGCTGGCGACCGTCGTCAGCCAGGCGCCGGGTGATCTGATGGCGTCCTGCTGGGCCCGGGACAGGGCGTACCAGCGGGTGTAGGTCTCCTGGACGGCGTCCTCGGCTTCGGTGAGGGAGCCCAGCAGCCGGTAGGCGAGATTGAGCAGGTGGCGCCGCTCGCTGATGAGGATGTCCAGGCTCGGGTCGGACGGTGTGGTCATGGTGCGGGCGCCCCCTCGATCGTTGCTGCTCTCCCCCTTACGACAAGACAGCCCGGCGGGATGTCAGGTCGGTGCGCGGCCTGACATTTGCGGGGGCTGTCGTGTCGAAGCTACGGAAGCGCACAGATCATCCCGTGAGCAAGGAGTGCCCATCGTGACCACCGCAACGACCACCTCCACGCCGGCGACACCTTTCAGCGACCCGGCGTCCGGGGAGCGCCTGGAGCGGGCGGCCGCCGCGCTGACGGCGCACGGCTTCACCGTGGAGATCCTGGAAGGGGTCGCCGAGGCGCGCGCCCGCATCGAGGATCTGGTCCCCGAGGGTACCGGCGTCTTCACCGGGGCCAGCGAGACCCTCCGCCTGTCGGGCATCGACGAGGACCTCAACGACAGCGGGCGCTACGACGCCGTCAAGCCGCGCGTCCTGGCCATGGACCGCGCCACCCGGTCGGACGAGATCCGGCACTTGACCGCCACTCCCGACGTCATCGTGGCCAGTGTCCACGCGGTCACCGAGACCGGCGCTCTCGTGATCGCCTCGGGCAGCGGAAGCCAACTGCCCGGCATGGCAGGCGGCGCGGGCCGCGCCATCTGGGTCGTCGGCGCACAGAAGATCGTCCCCGACCTGGACACCGCGCTACGGCGGGTCGAGGAGCACTGCCTCCCGCTGGAGGACGCCCGCGCCCGGGCGGCCTACGGGTCACCCAGCGCCGTCAACCGGATGCTGATCCTCAACGCGGAGTACCAGCCCGGCCGCGGCACCGTCCTGCTGCTTCGGGAGGCTGTCGGCTACTGAGGTTGTCCTGGTCCGCAGGGAAGCGTTCCGATGGAGCGAGTGCCCCATCGGGATGTACGCGCGGGGTGCGCGCTCCGCCGCGATGACAAGATGTGCCTCGGGGATCAGGTTCGCGAGATCGCGGGGGTTGGGGTGGCGGCAAGACTGCTTGCGGCGCTGGACGATGTGCCGTGGCAGCGGCTGGAGTCGGCGCTCGGGCGCCCGGCCAGCGAACGGCTGCGGCAGGCGCTGCGTGACCTGGTGCTTCGAGGCAGGGCGGCGACGGAGGAAGACTGCTACCCCCTGCACGACTGCCTCTCCCGGAGCACCGGACGCGCGGCCCCCGCCGCAACCGCCATGCTGCCGTGCCTCGTTGCCCTTGCCGGCGATCCGTATGCGGACGCCCGGATATCCCTCGTCCAGCTCCTGGCGAACTGCAAGGCGGCGGCCGAAGCCGACCCGGATCCGGTGGACGCGGGCTGGCACGAGGCATGGCTGCTCCAACGCCCGCGTATCCAGGCGCTGCTCGATGACCCCGTGCCCGCCGTGCGCAGGGAAGCCCTGCCGCTCGCCGAGGGCATCGACGTGCTGCTGCAGCGGTGGCACGCGGAGCAGGACCCGGCGGTGCGGCTGCCCCTGCTGATCGCCCTGGGCACCGCCGCAGCCGGCTGCGCCCAGGGCGATCCGGTGGGTCGCGTGCGGGCGGTGCTGGGC
>NZ_JBNNJZ010000447.1:0-6835 GCF_050270335.1 Streptomyces sp. NPDC059900 | reverse complement strand
GCAGATAGGTGATGGTGAGCAGGACGGCGCCGGACAGGACGAACAGCCCTCCGTAGAGCAGGGTGAGGCGCATGCGCACCCGCCTGGGTCGCAGCAGTGCGGCGGCCCGGGCGCGGGTGAGGTAGGTCGCGGTCAGCGGGAAGGAGCGCATGACACCTCAGATCCGGTCAGATCCGGTACCCGCCGCGGGGTACCGTCTCGATCACGGGCGGGGACCCCAGCTTCGCGCGCAGCCGGTTGATCGTCGTCTTGACGGTGTTGGTGAACGGGTCCGTTGCGTCGTCCCACACCCGCTCCAACAGCTCCTCGGTCGATACCACCCGGCCCTGGGCGGCCATGAGGTACTCGAGGACCGCCAGCTCCTTGGGGTTGAGCGGCAGCCGCTCGCCGCCGCGGGTGGCAAGGCGCTTGCCCGGGTCGAGCCGCAGGTCGCCGTGGTCGAGGATGGGCGCGAGCGCCTGTTGCGGGCGCCGGGCGATGGCGCGGATCCGGGCGATGAGCTCGGGATAGGCGAAGGGTTTGGGCAGATAGTCGTCCGCGCCCAGATTCAGCCCGTCCACCCGCTCGGCCATCGTGCCGGAGGCGGTGAGCATCAGCACACGGGGCTGCTGCGGCTGTTCGGCCAGCGTGCCGCAGACGTCGTCGCCGTGGATTCCGGGGAGGTCCCGGTCGAGCACGACGACGTCGTAGTCGACGACGGAGGTGCTCTCCAGGGCTCGTTCGCCGTCGTGTACCACGTCCACGGCCATTCCTTCGCGGCGTAATACCCGCGCCACCGATTCCGCCAGCACGGCATGATCCTCAACCACCAGCACTCTCATCGCCCCACCCCTAGCGCAGCCCGGTCGTCTTCAGCCGACAACGCTATCGCTCGGAGAGGTCAGCCGGGCGTGAAGAATCCCGTTATCGCCGCGTTCACCGCATCGGGCTTTTCCAGGCAGCCGAAGTGGCCGCAGCCGGAGATCTCGGTGTAACCGGCGCCGGGGATCGCCGCCGCGACCTCACGGACCAAGTACGGGCGGGCGACGAGGTCGTCGGCGAAGCCGATGACGTGGCAGGGCACGCCGATCCGGCGGTAGGCGGGCAGCCGGTTGCCGATCAGCTGCAGGCCCAGCTGGGCGCGGACAGCCCCGGGGTCGGCCCCGGACAGCTCGAAGACGGCCAGCCAGTCCTTGAGGCGCTCCTCGTCATTGAGGGTTTCCGGCGACAGGTTCTGGATCGCCTGCGCATAGGCCGCGTACGCCGGCGGCAGGGCCCCGCTGTCGGCCAGTGCCAGGTCGGCGGCCGTCATGGCTGCGATCAGCGCGTCCGCCCGGCCGCAGGAGGCGATCAGCACGGCCTGCCGGACGAGCTCGGGGCGGGCCAGCAGCAGTTCGGCGACGATGATGCCGCCCAGAGAGAAGCCGACGACCCGGCACGGGCTCGCGCCCAGGTGCTCGATGAGTCCGGCGACATCAGCCGCCATGTCGTCAAGGGTGTACGCCTGCGGTCCGGCGTCGGTCGGCGGGATGCCCCGGTTGTCGACGGTGAGGACCCGGTAGCCGGCCGCCTTCAATGCCGGGACCTGGTGGGTGCGCCAGATCCGGCCGGGCGCGGCGGTTCCGGTGACCATCACCACCGGCTCTCCGGAACCGTAGTCGTCGTAACTCAGCCTGATCCCGTTGACAGGCACCACCGGCATCGGGCAACCCCCTTTTGCTCTGCGCTCACTTCCCGGTCCAGACGGGCTCGCGCTTCTCCGTGAAGGCCTTGACCCCTTCCGCCGCATCCGCGCTGCGTCTGCGGCGCTCCTCCCAGCTGTAGCTGGCGCTGAACGCGTCCGGGAGCGGCATGTCGACCGACGCCAGGGCGGCCTGTTTGATCGCCCGTACCGAGAGCGGGGCGCTGCGCACCAGGTCCCGCGTCCACCGGGCGACGCAGTCGTCCAGCTCATCGGCCGGTACGACCTCGTTGACCAGGCCGTACCGCAAGGCCTGGGCGGGGTCGAGGCTGCGGCCGGTCAGCAGGTGTCCGAGCGCGATCTTCTGCGGCAGCTGGCGGATCAGCCGGAACGCGCCGCCGGCACCGGGGACCAGGCCGAGCCGCGCCTCGGGCAGGCCGAACACGGCACGCTCGGAGGCGATGATCAGGTCGCAGGCCAGGGCGAGTTCGAACCCGCCGCCCAGGGCGTAGCCCGGGACCCGCGCGTGGACCGGCTTGGACAGCGTGAAGCGGTCGGTCAGCCGCGGCCAGCCGCTCTGGCCGCGGCTTCCGAAGGTGGTCGGCGGTACGCCCCGGGCGCCCAGCCGGGCGCGCTCCTTGAGGTCCTGTCCGACGCTGAAGGCGCGATCGCCGGCCCCGGCGAGTACGGCGACACGTACCTCGTCGTCGGCCTCGACGTAGTCCCAGATGGCGCCGAGCTCCTCGTGCATGCGCAGGTCCATCGCGTTGAGCACGTCCGGGCGATCGAGCGTGACGTAGGCGACGTGCTCGCGCGTGACGCACCGCACCCGGGGGCCGGCGTCGTTCATCCGGCGCGCCCGGCGAACCCGCCGACCTTGTCGATGACGTCCTCGCCGTACAGGCGCAGCGCCTGTTGCAGCGCGAATTCGGCCATGTACCGGCGGAATTCCTCCGGCGGTTCCTCGACGGCGTTCAGCATTCTGCGGTTGGCGACGACCGCCGGGCTCTGCAGCTGCGCCACGCCGCGAGCCACGGCGGCGTCGAGCTCGCCGGGCTCCACGACCTCGTCGACCAGCAGCCGGGCGTCCGGTTCGGTCGCCCAGATCCGCCGCCCCGACAGGATGACCTGGCGGGAGATCCGCGGACCGGTGTGCCGGCCGAGGCGGAAGTTGGCGGCTCCCGGCACGATGCCCTCGCGGGCGGCCGGCAGAGTGAGATAGGCGTCCGACGCGGCGAGCACCTGGTCGCAGGCGAGGAGCAGCTGCATGCCGCCGCCGATGGCGAAGGTGTCGACGGCCGCGATCCAGGGCTTTTCGACCGTGCGGGAATGCCAGGCCCCGGCGTGGTCGGTGAGCAGGCCGGCGACCAGCTTGCGCAGGTAGCCGAGTTCGCGGCGCAGCAGGAAGCCGGTCAGCGAGATGCCGCCGGCATGCAGGCTCTTGAGGTTGATGCCGGCACTGAACACCCGCTTGCCGCGGTAGCGGGGATGGCTCATCTGCCCGCCCCGCAGCACGCCGACGCGTACCTCCTCGTCAAGGAGCGCGAGGTCCACGGCGGTCTCCATGTCGTCGACCTGCTCACCGTCCTCGGCGTTCAGGCAGTCGTCCCTGCACATCGTCAGGTGGGCTGCGCCGTCCCGCCGTTCCAGCAGGACCGAGCGGGTGCGCAGCACCCCGGTGCGGCGGAACTCCGGCAGCAGCCGCAGGGCGCGCGGCGTCGGTCGCAGCATCGCGTCAAGCACCCGCGGGCCCGCCAGCGGGGAGCGCAGCACCGCCCGCAGGAAGATGCCCTGGTCTATCTCCCAGCCCTCCTTGTCCGCCTGGCGGCGGCCGCGGTCGGCGGCGAG
Organism: Streptomyces sp. NPDC059900; assembly: GCF_050270335.1. Lineage (NCBI taxonomy): Bacteria > Bacillati > Actinomycetota > Actinomycetes > Kitasatosporales > Streptomycetaceae > Streptomyces > Streptomyces sp. NPDC059900. Next base: position 3,327 of record NZ_JBNNJZ010000447.1, on the reverse strand, counting down.
CTGCTTCTCCGTGGGCACCAGGCCGGGGCAGGCGTCCGCAGCGGCTGCCACCAGCTCGTCGATGCGCAGCCCCTCGGCGAGCCGCTCGAATACGGCGTCGGCGTGTGTGTCGAGGTAGCGCACGCGCAGCGCGCGGGCCGCGTCCTTGGCGGCGGCGAGCTCCGCGCGCTGCGGGTGCGTGCGCGCACCGGGGTCGGGGAGCGCCGCGATCAGGTCCTCCACGCGGGCCGCCGCCTCCCGCAGGCTCGGCCAGAGGTTGCTGTCCGGCTGGTCGGGTGCCCTCACGACGCCTCCTGTCGGGCCGTGCCGCGCAGCGCCCGGTCGCAGGCGGCAAGATGCGGGCCGAGCGCGTCCTCGAAGCTCGTCGTCGCGGCGTCGAATAGCAACTGCCGCCGGATCGCCAGCTCCTTGCCGGCCAGCCCGCTGGCAAGTCCGGCGACGGCCGCCGCGGCCATGGCGGGCTCGTCGACGATCTCGTCGGCGATGCCCAGACGCAGCGCCTCGGGAGCCTCGATCGGCAGGCCGAAGAGCACGGCGCGGCGGATCCCTGCCGTGCCGGCCAGCGCGACGAGCCGGTAGCCGGCCATGCCGGGCCAGGTGGCGCCGGCGTCCCGGGGCATCAGCAGCCGGGTGCCGTTCGTCGCCGCGCGGACGTCCGCGGCCAGGAACACGTCCAGCGCCGTCCCTCCGCAGTCGCCGGAGGCGACCGCAACCGTGGCGAGGGGGAGGCGTTCCAGCCGGCGCAGCGCCCGCTCCCACTTGCTGACCAGCATCACGTCCAAGCCGCTGGTCCAGTCGCCGCCGGGGGCGCCCGATGCGTGGATGGTGAGGATGCCGGCGCCCTGTGCCTCGGCCCGGTCGCAGACCTCCTGCACGGCCAGGACGGCGGCGGCCGACATCGGCTCGGTACCGTCCACGCGCAGCGTCAACGCCTCTTTCACGGCGCTCTCCCCCTTCACCACTGGACCAGTGCCGTCTCGAGGGTGGAGCCTGGCCCCATGGTCATCAGCACGCCGAACTCCCCTGGTTTGGTGACGCCTTCCTCCAGCAGCCGCTCGTAGGAGAACAGGAAGGATCCGCTGGACACGTTTCCGTAATCACGCAGCACGCTGGTGGTGTGCCGAACGTCGTACCTGGTCAGGCCGAGGTTCACGCCGACAGCGTCGATCACCTTCTTGCCGCCCGAGTGCACCAGCCAGTGGCTGATGTCGCTGCGCCGCAGGCCCGTTCCGGCCAGCAGCCGGTCCACGACGATCTCGGCGTGGGCGCCGACCACGTACGGGATCTGCGGGTCGAGGAAGAAGCTGAACCGGGCGAGGTCCCGGTCCCAGTCGTAGCGCATGGCCCCGATGGCCTCGGGGATGATGCAGCTGGCGAACTTCAGCAGCCGCGGGCCCTCCTCGGCTCCTGACGCGCCCGCCTGTTCGCCGGTCCGTTCGCCGGTCCGTTCGCCCGCGAGCAGCGCGACCGCGCCGGCGCCGTCGCCGAACAGGCTGTTCACGACGGCCGTGCGCATCGTCGAGTCCATCGCGTACGCCGCCGAGCAGGCCTCCGTGCACAGCACGACGGCGAGTTCGCCGGGGTGGGCCGCGGACCAGCCGCTGACGACGCCCAGGGCGTTGAGCCCGGCGTTGCAGCCCATGCCGACGATGTCGGAGCGGCTGCAGTGCCGGTCGATGCCCAGCTCCCGGATGAGCAGCGCGCTGAGCCCGGGGGTGAGGAAGCCGGTGGAGGTCACGCAGCACAGGTGGCGCAGGTCGGCCAGGTCGGCGCCGGCCCGCTTCAGGCAGGCGCGCAGCGCGTCCGCGCCCATCTCGATGGCCAGTTGCTTGTGCTTGGCGAGCAGGTCGCCCTGCGGTTCCGCGACGCGGGCCCCGGTGGCGTCCACGGCGGGCAGCGTGAGGTGGCGGCGCTCGATGGCGCTGTTGAGGAAGACCGAACGGACCCGGGGGTCGGTTATCGCGAAGGCGTCGAGTACCTCCTGCTGGCTGTAGGAGGTGGGCGACACCGCCGTACCGACGCCGACGATCCGTGGGTGCAGGAACTCCCGCTTCGCGGTCAGGCCGGGCTGGGGCACGACCGGTGCGGTATTCCGGGGCGCATGCGGGCTTTCGAGGATGGCGGTCACCGGAACGTCCACCCCCACCTACGCGGCTTGCTGCGCAGCAGTCCTGAGTAGCTGGTCACGTACTTCCCCCTTTGGTTCCGGAGTTCTCCGCCGCTATGAAGCCGGCGAGCCGCGCGGTGCCTTCTTTCATCTCCGCGGGCGTCAGATAGCTGATGGACAGGCGGATGCCGTGCCGGCCGCCGCCGTGAGGATAGAAGTTGCGCATCGGCGTCCAGATGACTCCGAATTCGCGTGCGGAGCGGGTCAGAGCGGCCTCGTCCGCCGCGAAGGGGACCCGCATGCTGAGGAAGAACCCGCCTTCCGGCTCGTTCCACCGCACCCCGAGAGCTGCACGGCGATCGGCGGGCAGGGCCTCGGAAAGATGCCGGAGCATGGCTCCCATGGCATCTCCGTAGTAGGCGGCAGCTTTGGCGTTCAGCTCCGAGAGCCGGCCATCGGCGGCGAGCAGCGCGCCGGCCACGGCGGCCTGGCTGAGCGAGGGGGTGTTCACCGTCACCATGCTCTTGATCTTGGCGAGTTCGGCTGCGAGCAGGCCCGTCCCGCCGGCGCCGTCGTCGACCCGCTGGTCGGCGACGACGAAGCCGACGCGAGCCCCGGGAAAGACCGTCTTGGAGAAGGAACCCAGGTGCACCACCGAGCGGCCGGTGTCGAGGGACTTCAGCGTCGGCAGCCGCTGGTCGGGGCTCACCATCCGATACGGGCTGTCCTCCACGATCAGCAGGCCGCGGCGCTTGGCCAGGCGAAGGAGAGCTCGGCGGGCCGGCTCGCTCACGGTGGTGCCCGCCGGGTTGGCGTGGTCGGGCAGCACGTACAGGGCGCGCGGGCGGCGGCCGCGGGCCAGCTGCTCCTCGATCGCCGCCTCGACGTCGTCCGGGTGCAGCCCGTCCTCGCGTTCCTCGACCGGGCAGAGGGCGATGTCCAGCAGCCGGGCCGCGCCGGTGATCCCCACGTAACAGGGGCTGGAGACCAGCAGCACGTCGTCGGGGCCGGCCATCAGCGCCCGCAGCACCAGGAGCATCGCCTCCTGTGCGCCGACGGTGACCACCAGCGACTCGGGCGGGACGTCGATGTCCTCGTCGGCCCGCAGCGAATCGGCGATGATCTCGCGGATGGTGCCCGCGGTCGGGCCGTACTGGTAGAGGGCGGTCCTGATCTCCTGCGGCGAACTCCCCTGCGCGGCCAGGTGGTCGAGGTAGCCG
>NZ_JBNNJZ010000446.1:0-6849 GCF_050270335.1 Streptomyces sp. NPDC059900 | reverse complement strand
GCCGAGCCCCACGGCGCGGCGGAGATCGGCCCGACCCCCGTCTCGGGGCCCGCGGCGGGCTGCAGCGGATGGTTGGGCAGGTAGGGCGCGAGGTGCTCGCGCACACCGACCGGGCCGACGCCGGGGCCGCCGCCACCGTGCGGGATGCAGAAGGTCTTGTGCAGGTTCAGGTGCGAGACGTCGCCGCCGAAGTGGCCCGGCTTGGCGAGGCCCACCAGAGCGTTGAGGTTGGCGCCGTCGACGTAGACCTGACCACCGGCGGCGTGCACCTCCGCGCAGATGTCGGCGACGTGCTCCTCGAACACACCGTGCGTCGACGGGTAGGTGATCATCAGCACGGACAGCTCGTCGCGGTGCTTCTCGATCTTGGCGCGCAGGTCGTCGACGTCGATCTCGCCGTCGTCGCTGGTCTTGACGACGACGACCTTCATGCCGGCCATCACGGCACTCGCGGCGTTGGTGCCGTGCGCGGAGGACGGGATGAGGCAGACGGTGCGCTGGTCGTCGCCGTTGGCGCGGTGGTAGCCGCGCACGGCGAGCAGTCCGGCGAGCTCGCCCTGCGACCCTGCGTTGGGCTGCAGCGAGACCTTGTCGTACCCGGTGACCTCGGCGAGCCGCTCCTCCAACTCGCGGATGAGGGTCAGATAGCCCTGCGCCTGCGGGGCGGGCGCGAAGGGGTGCAGCTGCCCGAACTCGGGCCAGGTGACCGGCTCCATCTCCGTGGTGGCGTTGAGCTTCATGGTGCAGGAGCCCAGCGGGATCATGCCGCGGTCGAGCGCGTAGTCCCGGTCGGACAGCTTGCGCAGGTAGCGCAGCATGGCCGTCTCGGAGCGGTACTGGTGGAAGACGGGGTGCGTGAGGTACTCGTCCTCGCGCAGCAGCCCGGCCGGGAGCGAGTCACCGATCTCCGCGTCGAGCGCCTCGACGTCGGCCTCGACGCCGAACGCGGTCCAGATCGCGGTGAGTTGGTTGCGCGTGGTGGTCTCGTCGCAGGCAAGCGATACGTGGTCGGCGTCGACCTGGTGGATGTTGACGCCGCCCTCGCGGGCCGCGGCGACGAGCTGCTCGGCCCGGCCGGGCACCCGCACGGTCAGGGTGTCGAAGTACGCGCCGTGCACGACCTCGACCCCGCCCGCGGCGAGGCCCGCGGCGAGCAGGGTCGCGTAGCGGTGGGTACGGCGCGCGATGGACTTCAGGCCGTCGGGCCCGTGGTAGACCGCGTACATTCCGGCCATCACGGCGAGCAGCACCTGGGCGGTACAGATGTTGCTGGTGGCCTTCTCGCGCCGGATGTGCTGCTCACGGGTCTGCAGGGCGAGGCGGTAGGCCTTGTTGCCGTCCGCGTCCACGGAGACACCGACGAGCCGCCCGGGCAGGCTGCGGGCGAACTTCTCGCGCACCGCCATGTAGCCGGCGTGCGGTCCGCCGAAGCCCATCGGGACGCCGAAGCGCTGCGTGGTGCCCACCGCGATGTCGGCCCCGAGCTCGCCGGGCGAGGTGAGCAGCGTCAGGGCGAGCAGGTCGGCGGCCACGGAGACTATGGCGCCGAGCTCGTGCGCCTGCTCGATGAGGGGCTTGATGTCCCGTACGGCACCGGAGGCGCCGGGGTACTGGATCAGGACGCCGACGACACCGCGCTCGGCGACCTCGGCGGGGATGCCCTCGCTCAGATCGGCGACCACGACCTCGACGCCGGTCGGCTCCGCGCGGGTCTGGATCACGGCGACGGTCTGCGGCAGCGCGTCGGCGTCGACGAGGAAGACACCGTCCTTGACCTTGCCCATGCGCCGCGACAGGGCCATGGCCTCGGCGGCGGCCGTCCCCTCGTCGAGCAGCGAGGCACCGGAGGTGGGCAGGCCGGTCAGTTCGGCGACGACGGTCTGGAAGTTGAGCAGCGCCTCGAGGCGGCCCTGGGAGATCTCGGGCTGGTACGGCGTGTAAGCGGTGTACCACGCCGGGTTCTCCATGACGTTCCGCAGGATCACCGGCGGCGTGAAGGTCCCGTAGTAGCCGAGCCCGATCATGGAATCAAGAACCTGGTTGCGGTCCGCGAGGGAGCGCAGCTCGGCCAGGACCTCGGCCTCGGTGCGCGCGCCGGGCAGCTTCAGCGCCTCGGCGTTCTTGATCACATCCGGTACGGCGGCGGCGGTCAGCTCGTCGAGCGAGCCGTACCCGACCTGCGCGAGCATCTTGGCCCGTGCTTCCACATCGGGGCCGATGTGCCGCTGCTCGAAGGGAATGCCCTGCTCGAGCTGTGAAAGCGGGATGCGAGGGGTGGCGGTCATTGCGGAGGCCTCCGGGTCTGACGCGACCTGCGAGGGGCACCACGGCACGGGTACCCGGACGGCCTCCCCCTCTGTCATCTCAACCTGAGAGTTTCACCAGGCCGCGCCTCGCCAGAGGCACCGTCCCGGCTTTCACCGTCGGTGAGGAAGGGTTCCGAACGTGCCCGCCCGACGCCCGCCCTGCTTTCCAGAGTGACCTCGTCCGTGCGGTACAGGGGCCTGAGAGATTCCGGGGAGGAGTTGCTCCTTCGGCGCCCCCGGTGTTTCGACCGGAGAGCTCTCCCGCACGGGGTCAGCAGCCATCCGCCAGCCTACCAGCGAGGACCGCGACCCATCCCTCGAGTGGCCGCCTGCCCCGAAGTGCTCTTTCGTAGTGATTACGAACGAACAAGGATGAGTTACGCCCCACTTCGACAAGCCTCGACCAGTTGGAGGGACCGTGCAGACCGATATCGATCCGCGCAACCTGATCGGCCGGAAGGCGTTCGACCTGAACGGGGCCAAGATCGGCACGATCGACGAGGTCTATCTCGACGACGCCACCGGCGCCCCGGAGTGGGCCGCCATACGCACGGGGCTGTTCAGCCGGGACGCGTTCGTGCCCCTGGAGCCCAGCGAGCTCAGGAGCGACGGCACCCTGCGCATCCCCTTCGAACGCTCCCTGATCAAAGACGCCCCGGACTTCGGCGTGGGCCGCCATCTCTCCCCCGAACAGGAACTTCAGCTCTACCACCACTACGGCCTCGACATCACGCCCCCGCAGTCACCGCCTCCGCCGGACCAGGACTTCGGCAAGATCGCGGGCCAGGAGAGCACCTGAGGGCTCCCTGCGAGCCCGCTGCCGGGACATCGCTACACCAGGGGGCGCGACTCGGCCCCGTCCCCGTCCCCGGGCGAGGCCACCAAGGGCAAAGGCTCCGCGGGCTCAAGCGCAGGATCATCGGTCCGAAAGGTCCGCACCCGCCCCGGCACCGAGGACTCCGGCGTCTCGAAGCGCACCGTCACCCGCCCCAGGCCACTGCCCTGCACCCACCCGTGCCCGTACCGGGCATGCCGCACGTCGTGCCCGGCGGCCCACCGCCGCGCCCCGAGCGGCACTTCCCCGGCGGACGGCTCCTCCGCCGCCTCCGTGACCCCTTGCGCAGCCTCCGCGGTCCCCGTGGCCCCCTCCACCGCTTCCCCCGCAGCCCCGGCCCCGTCCTCGCCCTCCCCCGGCTCCAGAGCCTGTGCCCGGGCCTGCGCCTGGGCCTGCGCCTGTGCTTCCGCCTCGGCCTGTGCCTGGGCCTGCGCGAAGAGATCCTCCTGCGTGTAGTCGGCGAGCCCCGTGACCCCCACCCCCAGGAGCCGCACGCCCCCGGTGGTGTCCACGGACTCAAGAAGCCGCGCGGCGGCCTCCCGCACCACCCCGGGGTCGTCCGTGGGCCCGCGCAGCGTCTCGGAGCGCGTCAGGGTCGAGAAGTCGAACCGCCGCACCTTCAGGACGATGGTCCGCCCCGAGTGCCCCGCGGCCCGCAGCCGCTCCACACACCGGTCGGCAAGCCGCGCCACCTCGCCCCTGACGCGCACCCGGTCATGGATGTCCACGTCGTACGTGTCCTCGACGCTGACCGACTTGGATTCCCGCTCCGCCACCACGGGCCGCTCGTCCCGCGCGAGCGCCATCGCGTACAGCGCACTGCCGTGCGACTTCCCCAGGAGCCGTACGAGCTCGTCCTCGCCGGCCTCGGCGATCTCCCCCACCGTCGTGATCCCGCCCCGGCGCAGGTGGTCCCCGGTGGCGGGCCCGACACCGGGCAACGTCCGCACCGGCATCGGCCCGAGCAGGTCCCGCTCGATCCCCGGCACTATCAGCCGCAGCCCGTCCGGCTTGGCCTCCTCCGAGGCGATCTTCGCCAGCATCTTGGACGCGGCGAGCCCGACGGACCCCGCGAGCCCGGTCACCGCCTTGATGTCCGCCCGCAACCGCTCGCCCACCGCGAGCGCCGACGCCTGGTCGTCGGCCACGCCGCCCGCCTCCAGGTCGACGAAGGCCTCGTCCAGGCTGAGCGGCTCCACCAGCGGCGACAGCTCGCGCAGCAGCGTCATCACCTGGTCGCTGATCTCGCGGTAGAGACCGAAGCGCGGCACGAGATAGGCGGCATTGGGCGCCAGGCGCCGCGCCTGCCCCATGGGCATCGCCGAGTGCACCCCGAACCTGCGCGCTTCGTACGACGCCGTCGCCACCACGCCCCGAGGGCCGAGGCCGCCCACCACCACGGCTTTCCCGCGCAGACTCGGCTTCGCGGCCTGCTCGGCAGACGCGTAGAAGGCATCCATGTCGAGATGCAGAATCGTGGGCGCGGTTCTCACACCCCTGATGCTGCCCTACGCCACTGACAACGCCGCCGGGGCGCCACCGCACACCCCGGACCGGCCGCGGCCGTGGGGGCCGCCTCACACCGCCCTGTTGCGCCGCCTCGCGAGCTCATCGGCGGGGTTCTGCCGCAGCAGCGTCTCCCCGGTGTCGATCCGCTCGCCGTGCAGCTGCGAGAGCGCCGCTTCGACGTCCCGCCACACGACACCCACGGCGATGCCGAAGACGCCCTGGCCGCCCTGGAGCAGATCGTGGACCTCGTCGGGCGACGTGCATTCGTAGACCGTCGCGCCGTCGCTCATGAGCGTCAGCCGCTCCAGGTCCGTGAAACCGCCGTCGCGCAGATGCTGCACCGTGGTCCGGATGTTCTGCAGGGACACACCGGTGTCGAGGAACCGCTTCACGATCTTCAGGACGACGACGTCCCGGAAGTTGTAGAGGCGCTGCGTCCCCGATCCGCCCGCGGACCGCACACTGGGCTCGACGAGGCCCGTACGGGCCCAGTAGTCGAGCTGGCGGTAGGTGATGCCGGCGGCCGCGCACGCGGTCGGCCCCCGGTAACCGATCTGTTCCTGTTCGGGCTGTCCGGACGTGGCGTCCCCGCTCCCCTGAACGCTTGCCTGAACCACAATCGGCCTCTGCGGAGAGTGACCGGCCGTGCCGCTGTGAAGCGGGTACGGCCCACCCATCGCCGTACCGTCGCCGCTGCTTCTCACGCCGACCTCCGTCCTTGACCTGCCTTCTCGACGGTAGGCAGTTGCCAGGGGCTCGTCAACGATCGCCACACTCGGCACGCCGAGTGATAATCACCCTAAGAGTGGTTTGCCGTACCGCACCGCCGGGAAAGGCTAGCCGAATGGCCCGCCGAAACCCTGCGGAATCGGCGGACTACTGGCTGTTGGTGCCGAAGTCCTCGGGCGAGATCTGGTCGAGGAACTCGCGGAACTTCTCCACTTCGTCCTCCTGCTCGTCCGGAATGGCGATGCCCGCGTCGTCGAGGACACCGTCACTGCCGTAGATCGGCGTTCCGGTGCGCAGGGCGAGCGCTATGGCGTCGGACGGCCGGGCGCTCACCTCGACTCCGCTGGCGAAGACCAGCTCCGCGTAGAAGACACCTTCCCGGAGGTCCGTGATGCGCACCTCGGTGAGCTCCTGACCCACCGCCTCCAGCACGTCCTTGAACAGGTCGTGGGTCAGCGGCCGTGCGGGCGCCATCCCCTGCTGTGCGAAGGCGATCGCGGTCGCCTCCCCTGGTCCGATCCAGATGGGGAGGTAGCGATCGCCTCCCACTTCACGCAGGAGCACGATCGGTTGGTTGGAGGGCATTTCCACCCGGACACCTACGACGTCGAGCTCGTTCACACAGCAACCCTAGGACGTGCCCGGCCGGTTTGGGTAGTCGGGCACCTCCCGAGTCAGGGCAACCGCACCCCGAGCGCCGTCTGCACCAGTGCAGAATGCAGCTTTCCGGTCAGCCCGGCGAGTTCCTTCGTACGTGCTTCCGCATGGGCTCTGGTCTGCGGGTTACGGTGCCGGCGCAGCGGCGCGACGACCTGGTCGACGAGGCCGGCCTCGCGATCGGCCGCCGATTTCATGGTGCGCAGATGTCTGGGTTCGATACCGAACCGCCCGAGTTCGACGACGAGCGCGGCCACCGTCACGGCTTCCGCGTCATAACCGCCGTCGGGCAGGGGCACGATGAGCCCGTACGTCTCCCAGTCGGCCAGCTGCTCCGCCTCGATCTCCGCGGCGGCAAGCAGCTCGGCACGGCCGACACGGGCCGCGGTGGGCTCCTCGGCGTCACTCACGCCCCAGGCGTCACCCGGCTCGCGTGGTTGCCCCAGAGAGGGCAGTGAGACCCGCTCTCCGCGCTCTAGGGCGTCCAGGTGCTCCCGGATGACCTTGAGCGGCAGATAGTGGTCCCGCTGCATCCTCAGGACGTGACCGAGCCGCTCGACGTCCTCGGGGCTGAACTTGCGGTAGCCGGACGGCGTGCGCTCCGGCTCGATGAGCCCTTCCGACTCCAGGAAGCGGATCTTGGAGATCGTGACCTCGGGGAACTCGTCACGCAGCGCGTTCAGCACTGCGCCGATGCTCATCATCCGACGATCCTCGGCGGCGGGGGCGGTTTCGGGCCCCCCCCCCGCTTTTTTTGGGATGGGCCCTCCAGGGGGGGCCCCCCGGCGGGGTGCGGGGGGAGGTCAGAAAACG
>NZ_JBNNJZ010000445.1:0-6855 GCF_050270335.1 Streptomyces sp. NPDC059900 | reverse complement strand
CACCCCCCTCGGCGGCCCCGGGGGCCCCGGGGCCCCCCGGTGCCCCACGGACGCGGGGAACGGCGCGAACAACCACGACGAACCGGCACGGGACAGGCGGGCGTCAGGCGCGCCCCGTCAGGGGCGCGGGGAACGGCGCGAGCAACCACGACGGACCCGCACCAAGAGCACCCGCCCCCCGCCGAAGGCGAGCCGCCTCAGGCCAGCCGCCGAGGCAACCGCAGGCTGAGGAGGGCCAAGGCGATCAGCCCCGTCAGCTGTACGCCCAGGACAATCGCGAACGCGTCCCGCATACCCGCCGCCGGAACCAGCGCGAGGAACAGCGAGCCGAGGGTGGCGACGCCGAAGGCCAGGCAGGACTGCTGCACGGTGGCCGCGAGCCCACTGCCCGCGCCCGCCTTCGCCGCCGGTACCGCGGCGAGCACGATGCGGTAGTAGAGAGCCAGCTGCACGCCCTGGCCGAGGCCGCACAGGGCCAGGCCGGGGGCGAGGGCGAGCGGGGTCAGCCAGGCGTACGGGGCCCACAGCACCGTCAGGGCGAGCAGCGCGAGCCCCGAGCCGTGGACCAGCGCGCACAACGTCAGCGCGCGGCTGCCGAACCGCGTGACCAGGCGCGGGGCGAGCATCGACGCCGCGAACTGCGCGACGCCCATGGGGATCAGCGTCAGACCGGCCTTGAGCGGCCCGAAGCCCAGCCACTGCTGGAGCGTGACCGCGCTGACGAACATCCAGCCGGCGAAGCCGGTGAAGATGGGCAGGCCGAGAACCAGGCCCCTGCGCACACCGGGCTCACGAAGCAGCGAGGGAGGCAGCAGCGGACTGCCACCCGTGCGTTCGGCCCGCAGCTCGACCCGGGCGAAGGCAAGCGCAAGGAACGGCGATGAGACCAGGAGCAGCACCGACCACAGGGGCCAGCCCGCGGCCCTGCCCTCGGTCAGCGGAAGGAGCAGCGCGATCAGCGCCGCGGCGAGCAGCAGCGTGCCGCCGGTGTCGCTGCGGGCGGGCTGCCCGGCACGGCTGTCCGGCACGGAGCGCACCGCGCAGAGCAGCGCCGCGACCGCCACGGGCGCGTTCACCAGGAACACCGCGCGCCAGCCGGTGCCCGCCAGATCGGCGGAGACCAGGACACCGCCGAGCACCTGGCCGAGGATGACGGAGATACCGCCCACCGAGCCGTAGAGGGCGACCGCCTTCGACCGCCGCTCGCCCCGCGTCGTCGCGTGGATGGTGGCGAGCACCTGCGGCAGCATCAGCGCGGACGCCGCGCCCTGCGCCACCCGCGCCCCCACGAGCCACCAGGCGCCGGGCGCGAGCCCGCAGGCCAGCGAGGTCACGCCGAAGGCGGCGACACCCCAGAGGAAGAGCCTGCGGCGCCCGTACGTGTCGCCGAGCCGCCCGCCGAGCACGAGCAGCACCGCGTACGCGACGGCGTAGCCCGCGACGACCATCTCCAGGGTGGCGGGGGAGGCGTGCAGGTCGTGTTCGATGCTGGGCAGGGCGACGTTGACGATAAAGAAGTCGATCATCGGAAGCGCGGCGCCGAGCAGGATGGTGACAAGGCCGAGCGGGGTCAGGACGGGGGAGGCGGCCGGGTCGTCCGCGCCGGCGGTGGCCGCGGCGTCCGCGGTGGCAGGGGCGGGCTTCAGGACGCGGGCCGTGGAGTTCGTCAGATTCACGAGTACGACGCTCGTCGAACTTTCAGCCTGGTACCAGAGCCTCTTTATCCTGGTACCTGTACTACCTGGAAACAGGGTCGGCATACGGGCAAGCTGTCCCCATGGACACCGCAGCGCCCGCCGGGACGGGCGACCGCATCCGCCGCAGCGAACTCGCCGCCTTCCTGCGCAGCCGCCGCGAGCGCATCACGCCCGAGCAGGCGGGCCTGCCCCGCGGCCCCCGCCGCCGTACGCCGGGCCTGCGCCGCGAGGAGGTCGCGCACCTCTCGACGGTCGGCGTCACCTGGTACACGTGGCTTGAGCAGGGCCGCGCCATCCACGTCTCGGCCCAGGTGCTCGACGCGCTGTCCCGCGCTCTGATGCTCGACTCCGGTGAGCGCGCCCACCTCTTCCAGCTCGCGGGCACCGCCGACCCGTCCCCGGCCGCCGAGATCGCGTCGGTCCCGCGGGGCCTGCTGCGGATCGTCACGCAGCTGGAGCCGTACCCGGCCTGCGTCCAGAACGCCCGCTACGACATCCTCGCCTACAACGCCACGTACGGAAATCTCCTCACGGACCTGGACGCGCTGCCGCCCGAGGACCGCAACTGCATGTGGCTGACCTTCACGCACCCCGCCTGGCAGGCCGCCATGGAGGACCGGGACGAGACGATGCGCCGGATGGTGGCGCGGTTCCGGGCGCGGATGGCCGGGCACCTCGCGGACCCGGCGTGGAAGACGCTGCTCAGGAGGATGCGCAAGGCGTCACCGGCCTTCTGTGAACTGTGGGAGCGGCACGAGGTGATGCAGGCCGTGGACCAGTCGAAACGGTTCAACAACTCCGTCGTGGGCCCGCTGCACTTCACGTACCACGGTCTGTGGCTCGGCCCGGCCGAAGGACCGCGCCTCGGCACATACGTCCCGGCGGACGCCCGCTCGCAGGCGGCCACGGAGGAGCTGTACCGCCTGGTGAAGGCCGGGGGGACGGGCAGCCGCACGGGCAGTCCCGCGGATGAGGGACAATAAGAGGTCTGCCCTCGTATCGGCCCCGCTCGTCCCGGAGGAATCCCGCGCCATGGAGCCCCAGCTTCAGATCGGCCCGCACGCCGTGCGGCCGCCCGTCGTGCTCGCACCCATGGCGGGCATCACGAACGCGCCGTTCCGGACGCTGTGCCGTGAGTTCAGCGGGGGCAAGGGTCTCTTCGTCAGCGAGATGATCACCACCCGCGCCCTGGTCGAGCGCAACGAGAAGACCATGCAGCTGATCCACTTCGACGAGACCGAGAAGCCACGGTCCATCCAGCTGTACGGCGTCGACCCGGCGACGGTCGGCAAGGCGGTCCGCATGATCGCCGAGGAGAACCTCGCCGACCACATCGACCTGAACTTCGGCTGCCCCGTCCCCAAGGTCACCCGCAAGGGCGGCGGCTCCGCGCTCCCGTACAAGCGGCCCCTCCTGCGCGCGATCCTCCGTGAGGCCGTCAGCGGCGCCGGGGACCTGCCCGTCACCATGAAGATGCGCAAGGGCATCAACGACGAGCACATCACCTTCCTGGACGCGGGCCGCATCGCCGTGGAGGAGGGCGTCACGGCGATCGCCCTGCACGGCCGCACCGCCGCCCAGCACTACGGCGGCACCGCCGACTGGGACGCCATCGCCCGCCTCAAGGAGCACGTCCCCGAGATCCCCGTCCTCGGCAACGGCGACATCTGGTCCGCCGCCGACGCGCAGCGGATGATGAAGGAGACCGGCTGCGACGGCGTCGTCGTGGGCCGCGGCTGCCTCGGCCGCCCCTGGCTCTTCGGCGACCTGGTGGCCGCCTTCGAGGGCACGGGCGCGCCCAAGGCCCCGGACCTGCGCGAGGTCTCGAAGGTCATGCTGCGCCACGCGACACTGCTCGGCGAGTGGATCGGCGACGAGGCGCGCGGCGTCATCGACTTCCGCAAGCACGTGGCCTGGTATCTGAAGGGCTTCTCCGTCGGCTCGGAGATGCGCAAGCGCCTCGCGATCACCTCGTCCCTCGCCGAACTCGAAGACGGGCTCGGCGAGTTGGACCTCGACCAGCCGTGGCCGACGGGCGCGGACGGCCCGCGCGGCCGTACGTCGGGCAACAACCGCGTGGTCCTGCCGGACGGCTGGCTGAAGGACCCGTACGACTGCGCGGGCATCAGCGAGGACGCGGAACTGGACACGTCCGGCGGCTGACAAGCGCCCCTCAAGGGGCGCGGGGAACTGCGCGACCGGCCACAGCCGACCCGCGGACGAACAAGTCATCCGGCGGGAGCGCTACGCCAGTGTCACCGTGACAGGGAGTTCCTTGATCCCGTTCACGAAGTTCGACCGCACCCGCCGCACCTCACCGGCCAGGCGGATGTCCGCCAACCTCGGCAGCAGCTCCTCGAACATGATCCGCATCTCCAGGCGGGCCAGGGAGTTGCCCAGGCAGAAGTGCGGGCTGCCCTTGCCGAAGGTGACGTGGTCGATGTTCTCGCGGGTGACGTCGAAGCGGTACGGGTCGGGGAAGACGTCCTCGTCACGGTTGCCGGAGGCGAACCACAGCACCACCTTGTCGCCCTCCCTGATCAGCTTGCCGCCGAGTTCCACGTCCCGGGTCGCCGTGCGCCGGAAGTGGTAGACGGGCGAGGCCCAGCGCAGGCACTCCTCGACGCCGCCGGGGATGAGCGAGGGATCGGCGGTGAGCCTGGCGCGCTCGTCCGGGTGATTGATCAGCGCGAGCATGGAGTGCGAAATGGCATGCCGGGTCGTCTCGTTGCCCGCGACGACGAGCAGCAGGAAGTAGTTGTCGAAGTCGGTGTCGGAGAGCGGGACGCCGTCCTTGGGCGAGTTGTTGACCAGCGTGCTCACGAGATCCGTGCCGCTGCCGCCGCGCCGTTTCGCCGCCAGCTTCCTGCCGTACTCGAAGACTTCGAGCGAGGCGGGCGACCGGAAGGGCAGATCGCGGTACCGCTCGCTCTCCGCGCTCTCCAGGAGTACGTCGGCGTAGTCGGGGTCGGTGTTCCCGATGATGCGGTTGCCCCAGTCGATGAGCTGCTGGGTGTCCTCCTCGGGGACGTCGAGCATCCGCGCGAGCACGTTGATGGGGAAGTCGGCCGAGACCTCACGCACGAAGTCGAAGGTCCCCTTGGGCAGGGCGGCATCGAGGGTGCGGGCGGTGAGCCCCCGCAGGAACGTCTCGTACGTCGCGACCGCGCGCGGCGTGAACTGCTTCTGCAGGATCAGCCGCATCGCGCGGTGCCGCATGCCGTCCGTCTCCAGGAGGGAGCGGCGCAGGGCTATCTGGTCCTCGTCGACCTCTTCGAGGTTGGTGAACCGCATCGAGGTGAAGGTCTCCGGGTCGCGGTCCACGCGCACGATGTCCTCGTGCCGGGTGATCGCCCAGAAGCCGGAGTTGGGCGCGGGCTCGGGCTGCCAGTGGACGGGGTCTTCGCGGCGCAGCACGTCGAACATCCGCCAGGGCAGCGTGCCGTCGGTGAACTTGTCGTTGTCGGAGAGGTCGACGTCGGACAGGGCGAGGGGCGCGGACCCCGTGACCGTACTCATGGACGTAATCCTTCGGTTCTCGGGAGTCGGACGAGGGGGGCACGGGGTCAGATGAGGAAGGCGTACTCCGTGAACTCCCATTCCGTGACGTGCTGCTGGAAGCGTTCGATCTCGTTGCGCTTGTACGTGAGGAAGGCGCCGGTGAACTCCGCGCCCAGGAGCCCGGTCAGTGCCGTGTCGGCCTCCAGGGCGTCGAGCGCGGCACCGAGCGTGCCGGGGAGGCCGGGGGCGGAGTCCTCCTGGTAGCCGTAGCCCTCCAGGGGCGCGGGCGGCTCCGGTTTGTCGCGGATGCCGAGGAGGATGGCGGCGACGGCGCCGGCCACGGCGAGGTAGGGATTGGCGGAGGCGTCGCCGAGCCGGAGTTCGAGGCGGGTCCCCGCGCCCCTCTCGGGCGGTATCCGGAGCATGGCGCTGCGGTTGTCGTGGCCCCAGTCGATCAGCCAGGGGGCGAGGGTGTCGGGGCCGAAGCGTTTGTACGAGTTGATGGTGGGGTTCAGCAGGGCGCTGAGCGCGGGGGCGTGGCGCAGGAGTCCGGCGATGGCGTGCCGGGCGGTGGCGGAGAGGCCGTCGGGGGCTCCCGGGTCCGCGAAGACGTTGTGTCCGGCGGCATCGACGAGCGAGACGTGCAGATGGAAGCCGGAGCCGCCGAGGCCGTTGAACGGCTTGGCCATGAAGGTCGCGAGCCGCCCCTCGCGGCGGGCCGTCTCCTTGACGGCGGCCTTGAAGCGGAAGGCGCGGTCGGCGGCGTCCAGGGCCTCGGAGTGGTCGAGGTTGATCTCGAACTGCCCGCCGTCGAACTCGTGGTTGCCCGCGATGACGCCGATGCCGAGGTCGCCCAGGGCGCGCAGGGTGCGCAGGAGGTGGCCGTCCGGGTCGCCGCGCCGGCCCGCGCTGTACACGTTGCCCGTGGCGCCGCCGTACACGGACCACCCGGAGGGGGTCCCGGGGTCGGCCTCGCAGAGGAAGTACTCGAGCTCGGGGCCGACGACCGGGGTCACCGCGCCGTCGGCGTACTCCTCGGCGCTTTCGAGTACCCGCCGCAGCAGGGCGCGGGGCGACTCCGGGGCGGCTTCGCCGGTCGCCGGGTCGAAGGTGTCGCCCAGGCACCAGGCGACGCCCGGCTCCCAGGGCAGCGCCTTGAGGGTGGACAGATCCGGTCGTACGGCGACGTCCGGGAGCCCGGCGTCGAGCCCGCCCGCGACCGGGACGACGTCGCCTCGGGGGGTGGTGTGGTAGACGGCGCGGCAGAAGGAGAGGCCGTGTTCGCAGGCGCTCGGCAGATGCGTGACGAGGATGTCTCTTCCCCGATCGGCGCCGAGGAGGTCCGGGTAGACGACGCGGATCACGTCGGTGCCTTGGGCGCGCAGCGCTTCTACGGTTTCCGCTACTCGGGTGGCCTTGTTCCTCGGGGTTGCGCTGGTTTCACTCACCCGGAGTCCAGCCTTTCTGCGGGGTGGATCGGGCTTATCGTTTGAGACCAAACGATAGAAACCCCTGCGGTTCCGCGCAAGCCCCTCCGGGGGGTTTGGGGGGTAACTCGTCCCGCCGCGGGTTGCGTTGACTCTCCGGGGTGGGCTTTCCCTGCCGGGGGGGTGTCCCTATGACTTTGGTCAAGGGGCTGTCGGGGTTGGTGGTTGGT
>NZ_JBNNJZ010000444.1:0-6864 GCF_050270335.1 Streptomyces sp. NPDC059900 | reverse complement strand
CCGGACCCCGGCTCATGGCTCGCGCAATCACCGGCTGCGCCGAGCTCGTCCTCAAACGCCGGACGGGCTGAAATCACCGAGCACCGAAAACGCCGGGCGGGCTGGAAGCATCCAGCCCGCCCGGCGTTCGCTTGGTCGCCCTAAGCCCAGAGCTGGCCCTGCAACGTCTCGATCGCAGCCTCGGTCGTCTCCGCCGTGTAGACGCCCGTCGACAGGTACTTCCAGCCTCCGTCGGCCACCACGAAGACGATGTCGGCGGACTCCCCCGCGGCCACCGCCTTCTTGCCCATGCCGATCGCCGCGTGCAGCGCGGCCCCGGTGGAGACGCCGGCGAAGATCCCCTCCTCCTTGAGCAGCTCGCGGGTCCGCGTCACCGCGTCCGCCGAGCCGACCGAGAAGCGGGTCGTGAGGACCGACTCGTCGTACAGCTCGGGGACGAAGCCCTCGTCGAGGTTGCGCAGGCCGTACACGAGGTCGTCGTAGCGGGGCTCCGCGGCAACGATTCTGATGTCCGGCTTCTGCTCGCGCAGGAAGCGGCCCACGCCCATCAGCGTGCCCGTGGTGCCCAGGCCCGCCACGAAGTGGGTGACGGAGGGCAGGTCCGCGAGGATCTCGGGTCCGGTGGTCGCGTAGTGCGCGCCCGCGTTGTCCGGGTTGCCGTACTGGTAGAGCATCACCCAGTCCGGGTGCTCGGCCGCCAGCTCCTTGGCGACGCGTACCGCCGTGTTGGAGCCGCCCGCCGCCGGGGACGGGATGATCTCCGCGCCCCACATGGCCAGGAGCTCACGCCGCTCCTGCGAGGTGTTCTCCGGCATGACGCAGACGATGCGGTAGCCCTTGAGCTTGGCGGCCATCGCGAGCGAGATGCCCGTATTGCCGGACGTCGGCTCCAGGATCGTGCAGCCGGGCGTCAACCGCCCGTCCTTCTCCGCCTGTTCGACCATGTGCAGCGCCGGGCGGTCCTTGATGGAACCGGTCGGGTTCCGGTCCTCCAGCTTCGCCCAGATGCGGACGTCGTCGGACGGGGACAGACGCGGCAGGCGGACCAGGGGCGTGTTGCCCACGGCCGCCAGCGGGGAGTCGTAGCGAGGCATCCGCGATCAGACCATGCCGCCGGCGACGGCCGGGAGGATCGTGACGTTGTCGCCGTCCGTGAGCTTGGTGGAGATGCCGTCCAGGAAGCGGACGTCCTCGTCGTTCAGGTACACGTTCACGAAGCGGCGCAGCTTGCCCTCGTCCACGATGCGCTCGGCGATGCCCGCGTGCCGCGAGTCGAGGTCGGCGAAGAGCTCGGAGAGGGTGTCGCCGCTGCCCTCGACGGCCTTGGCGCCGTCGGTGTAGGTGCGGAGGATGGTCGGGATGCGGACCTCGATGGCCATCTGGGGGCTCCTGTCGGGAGAAGTCACGTGGGTGGGCGCGCGGCGGCCCGGTGGTGCGGGTGCGCAAGTGCGGGTGCGTGATGCTTCGCTGCGCGAGGCTCTACGCGGATGTGGCGCCGCGGCTCACGGCCGTACGGCGGCGGCTGTCAGCGCGAACAGATCGCGCTGGAGAGCCTGCACAAATCGACGTGCAGACGCGCAACGAGCAGCATGCCCGGCATCTTGTCGCTCACGTCGTGGGGAACCATGCGGTCATCGTATCGATTCCCGGTCCGGGTTCTGGAATGTGATCTCGCATCGTGGACGCATTGCGTCCATCACGTGGATGCGGGCAGTCGTGGCGGGGTCGGCGGCAGGTAGGTGACCGTCGGTGCGCCGGTCGCCGGATGCACAGCGACCTCCGCCGTCACTCCGTAGACCTCGGCGAGGAGCTCGCTGGTCAGGACCTCCTTCGGGGCTCCTGACGCGACGAGGCGTCCGGCGTCGAGCACGTACAGGCGGTCGCAGTAGTAGGCCGCCAGATTGAGGTCGTGCAGGGCCAGGAGATTCGTCGTGCCGAGGTCGCGGACCAGGGTGAGGATCTCCAGCTGGTAGCGGATGTCCAGGTGGTTGGTGGGTTCGTCGAGCACGAGGACCGCGGGGTCCTGCACCAGCGCCCTCGCCACCAGGGCGCGCTGGCGCTCGCCGCCGGAGAGCCCGGCGAAGGCGCGGTGGGCAAGGTCCGCGGCACCGACGCGGACCAGCGCCTCGTCGACCAGGGCGGCGTCCCGTGCGGTGTCCGCCTCCCAGAAGCGTTTGTGCGGGGAGCGGCCCATGGCGACGATCTGCCGGACGGTGAGCTCGAACCCGGTGTGCCCGTCCTGCGGGACGGTGGCGATGCGGCGGGCGCGGTCCTTGGCCGAGCCGGTCGCGAGATCGCCGCCGTCCAGGAGTACGCGGCCGCCGGTGGGCGTGAGGGTGCCGTAGACGCAGCGCAGGAGGGTGGTCTTGCCGCTGCCGTTGGGGCCGACGAGGCCGACGGTCTCGCCCCGGGCGGCGTGCAGGGTGACGTCGTCGACGAGGGTTTTCCCACCCGTGCGGTAGGTGAGGGACTCGGTGGTCAGGGTCGCCGCGGGGTTGCTCATGCGGTTGCCTCCGTACGGTTCCTTCGCAGCATCCACAGGAAGAACGGGCCGCCCGTCAGCGCGGTGAGCACGCCCACCGGGATGTCCTGCGGCGCCGCGACCGTGCGTGCGGCGAGGTCGGCGGCCACCAGGAACACCGCGCCCATCAGGGCCACCACCGGCAGGAGCGCACGGTGGGCGGCGCCGACCAGCATGCGGGCCGCGTGCGGCACCATCAGGCCGACGAAGCCGATGGCTCCGCTGTACGCGACCAGTACGCCGGTCAGGAGCGAGGCGAGGACGAAGACGGCGGCGCGGAAGCGGGCCGTGTCCAGGCCGAGGACGGTGGCGCCCTCCTCGCCGACCAGGAGCAGGTCCAGGGGGCGGGCCAGGGCGAGGAGCAGCGCCGTGCCCGCGACGAGCGCGATGCCGGGCAGGGCGAGCATGTCCCAGCGGGCGCTGCCGAGTCCGCCGAGCGTCCAGTAGAGGACTTCCTTCAGGTGGTCCGCGCTGTCGGCCATGATCAGGATGAGGCTGGTCAGGGCGGAGAGGATGTACGAGACGGCCACCCCGGCGAGGATCAGGCGTCCGGTGGCGAAGCCGCCGCCGCCCGATCTGGCCAGGGTGTAGACGACGAGCAGGGAGAGCAGGGCTCCCGCGAAGGCGGCGGCCGGGATGGTGACGGTGGTGGCAAGGCCCGCGCCGATGCCGAAGGCGCTGCCGAGGACGATGACGGCGACGGCTCCGGCCGAGGCGCCGGAGGAGACGCCCAGCAGGAAGGGGTCGGCCAGGGGGTTCCTCACCAGGGCCTGGAGGACGGTGCCGATGACCGCGAGCCCCGCGCCGACGGCTGCGCCGAGCAGGACCCTGGGGAGTCTTACGTCCAGGACGATGGTGCGGGACGGGGAGAGCTCCGCCCTCCCCGTGAGAATTTCCAGTACCTGGGGTGCCGGGATCCTTACGGAGCCCAGCGCAAGGCCGGCTACGACCGCCGCCGCGAGGGCCGCGCAGAGCGCCGCGACGACCGTTGCGTAGGCGAGTCGTTGTCTGCGGGCCGGTGGGACCCTGGCGGGGCTCTCCCCGATCCCGCCCCTTCCCGAAACCGGGGGCTCCGCCCCCGGGCCCCCGGACTCGTTGCCGTAAATCACCGGCTCCGCCGAGTTCGTCCTCAAACGCCGGACGGGCTGGAATCGTCTCCGCGCAGGCTGAAGCGAACGTCCGCCCGGCCGGCAAGGCCTCCTCACAGCTGGTCCGCCAGCTTGCTCACCGCGCCCGGTGCCCGCACCCCCACGACCGCGTCCGACAGCGGCAGGACCGCGAAGCGCTTGTGCTTGACGGCGGGGACGTCCGCGAGGACCGGGTCGTCCAGGAGGCGCTTCTTCTTCTGGGCGACCGTCGTGCCGCCGTAGTCGAGGATCACGATCAGCTCGGGCTTGCGGTCGACGACCGACTCCCAGGACGCGTCGCCGAAGGACTTGTCCAGGTCGGCGAAGACGTTCCTGCCGCCCGCCCGCTCGATGATGTCGTTGCCGATGCCCCGGCCGCCCGCCGTGAACGCGGTCTTGTCGCCGCTGTCGTAGACGAAGACGGGGACGGGCTCGCGGTCCCCGGTCTTCTTCGCCGCGTCCGCAAGCTCGCGTTCGGCGTCGCTCACCCACTGGTCGGCGCGCGCCCGTACCCCGAAGGTGGAGCCGACCTGCCGCACCTCGCGGTAGACGTCGTCCATGGTCACGGGCTTCTTCGCGCAGCCCTCGACGTTCAGGCGGCTCTCGATGCCTGATTTGGCGAGGGCGGCGCGGCTGCGGCCCTCGCCCGCCAGGAAGGCGCTCGCGTAGCCTCCGTAGACGAAGTCGGGGTTCGCGGCCAGGAGCTTCTCGTAGGAGGGGTACTCCTTGGCGAGGACCGGGGTGTCCGCGTAGGCCTTCGCGTACTTCGGCAGGACCTTGTCGTCGAGGTAGGCCGTGCCGGCCAGGCGGTCCTTCAGGCCGAGCTCCAGCATCACTTCCGTCGCGTGCTGGTTCATCGTCACGGCACGCTTCGGGGGTGCGTCGTACGTCGTCTTCACGCCGCAGTTCGTGACCGTGTACGGGAAGCCGGGGGCCTTCGCGGCGGGCTTGTCCGAAGCGGAGTCCGCGGCGGACGAGCAGGCGGCGAGCGGGACGAGCAGGGCTGCGGCCGCGAGCAGGCGTATGGGGCGGGACATGGCTGAGCTGCCTCCTCCAGGGGATTTCCGCGTCCCCTGCGTCGTGGGAGAAGAAGGCGGCAGGTCAGTTCCTGACTGCCCCGCCCGCGAAGGGTGGGGTCACAGTGGCGGGACCGTGCCGGATTCGCACCGGCTTCCTGGGTCCTGCCGCCTCAAAGGTGAGCTCAGTATGCCTGGACGACCTTCACCTCTTCTTCGGTGACCTCGCCCTCGACGATCCGGAAGGAGCGGAACTGGAACTCGCCCGCGTCGTCGGTGTCGGCCGTGGAGACCAGGACGTAGTGGGCGCCGGGCTCGTTCGCGTACGAGATGTCCGTGCGCGAGGGGTATGCCTCGGTCGCCGTGTGCGAGTGGTAGACGATCACCGGCTCCTCGTCGCGGTCGTCCATCTCGCGGTAGAGCTTGAGCAGGTCGGTGGAGTCGAACTCGTAGAACGTGGGCGAGCGGGCCGCGTTCAGCATCGGGACGAAACGCTCCGGGCGGCCGGTGCCCTCGGGGCCCGCGACCACACCGCAGGCCTCGTCGGGGTGGTCCTGGCGCGCGTGCGCGACGATCTGGTCGTGGAGGGCCTGGGTGAGGGTCAGCATGGCAGCCAGGATAAGCAGAAGGGCCGGCCCGTACCGAGGAGTGGTACGAACCGGCCCACATGCTGGGATCAGACGGTGATCAGGACCCGTGGGTCAGGACTTGACCGCGTCCTTCGGGCCCGACTGGCCGCCGCCCGCCGAGTCCTTGTTCTTGCGCTGCATGGCCAGGTAGCCGATGCCGAGAATCAGCGCCCACACCGGGGCCGCGTAGAGCGAGATCCGCGCGTCCTTGTCGACGCCCATCATCACGATGACCATCGCGATGAAGGCGAGCGCGAACCAGCTCGTGTACGGGGCACCGGGCGCCCGGAAGGTGGACTGCGGGAGCTCCCCGCGGTCGGCCTTGCGGCGGTACTTGATCTGGCAGACCAGGATCATGATCCAGGCCCACATGCCGGAGATGGTCGCGAAGGAGACGACGTAGTTGAACGCCTCGCCCGGCCACTGGTAGTTGATCCAGACGCCGACCAGCATCAGCGCGGCGGAGAAGGTGGTGCCGACGAGCGGCAGGCCGTTCTTCGTGAGCTTGGTGAAGAACGCCGGTCCCTGGCCGTTGAGCGCCAGGTCGCGCAGCATGCGGCCGGTGGAGTACATGCCGGAGTTGCAGGAGGAGAGCGCGGCCGTCAGGACGACGAAGTTGACGATCGCGGCGCCGATGCCGAGGCCCATCTTGTCGAAGGCGGCGACGAACGGCGAGACGCCCGGCACGAACTCCGTCCACGGCACGACCGAGAGGATCATGATGAGCGCGCCGACGTAGAAGACGGCGATGCGCCACGGCACGGTGTTGATGGCCTTGGGCAGGACGGTCTTGGGGTCCTTGGACTCGCCCGCGGTGACGCCGACCAGCTCGACGGCGAGGAAGGCGAACATGACGATCTGGAGCGTCATCAGCGTGGAGCCGATGCCGTTCGGGAAGAAGCCGCCCTGGTCCCACAGGTGGGTCACGGAGGCGGTGTCGCCGGCGTCGGAGAAGCCGATGGTGAGGATGCCGACGCAGATCAGGATCATGCCGATGATCGCGGTGACCTTGACCATCGAGAACCAGAACTCGAGCTCGCCGAAGAGCTTCACGGAGATCAGGTTGGCGCCGTACAGGATGACCGTGAAGATCAGTGCGTAGCCCCATTGAGGGATGGCGTCATGAGTCCAGTACTGCATGTACTGGGCGGCTGCCGTGACTTCCGTGATGCCGGTGACGACCCAGAAGAGCCAGTACGTCCAGCCGGTCACGTACCCGAAGAAGGGGCCGATGAATTCGCGCGCGTACTCCGAGAAGGAGCCCGACACGGCGCGGTACATGAGCAGCTCGCCCAGGGCCCGCATGATGAAGAAGATGACGAGGCCCGCGATGGCGTACGCCAGGATGAGGCTCGGACCGGCCTTGTGAATGGCCTTGCCCGCACCGAGGAACAGGCCGGTGCCGATGGCACCGCCGATCGCGATCATCTGGATCTGCCGGGCCCCGAGCCCGCGCTGATAGCCCTCGCCGGACGAACCGGACGAACCGCCCGCTCCGTCGGCCTCATTGCCGTCGTGATGCTCTTCGACCTGCACTGAGGTCATGGTGACGCCTTTCTCCACGCTAGATC
>NZ_JBNNJZ010000443.1:0-6898 GCF_050270335.1 Streptomyces sp. NPDC059900 | reverse complement strand
GTACGCACCTCGTGCCGAGGCAGTGCGTCGCCGGTGTCCTGCGCCGGGCCGTAGGCGGGGCCGGGAGCGTTGAGGTCATCTTCAGTCACTTTGCAAAGTCTGCTACTTTGCAAAGCCGTTGGCAAGGGAGCCTTGCCCGGAAGGAGACAGCGATGCCTGCGCGTCACGACCCCCTGTATCCCGCGCTGCCCCCGGAGGCGGCGCGCAGTTCCGTGCGGCGGATCACGGTGGTGGGGGAGGAGATTCTGAGCCGCCGGTGCCAGGAGGTGACCGAGTTCGGTACGGCGGAACTGTCAGCCCTCATCGACGACATGTTCCTGACGATGTACGTGGCCGACGGAGCGGGCCTCGCCGCCAACCAGGTGGACGTCGACCTGCGGCTCTTCGTCTACGACTGCCCGGACGACGAGGGCATCCGGCACACCGGCCACATCATCAACCCCGTCCTTGACCTGCCCGCTCCCGGAAGCCGCCGACTCCTCGACGACTCCGAGGGCTGCCTGTCCGTTCCGGGCGCCACCATGACGGTGCCCCGCACCGACCGGGCCGTCGTTCGCGGGCTGGACAAGGACGGTAACCCGCTCGTCGTCGAAGGTACGGGCTACTTCGCCCGGTGCCTGCAGCACGAGACCGACCACCTCATCGGCCACACCTATCTCGACCGGCTCTCCAAGCGGGACCGCAAGGACGCCTTGCGGCAGATGGAAGAACGCCGGGAGAGCGTCTTCGCGCAACGGGAGATCAAGGCCGGCAGCCTGGCGCGGCACGACGCGGGCAGGTGAGGCATGGAGCCCCCGCCCGGCCGGGGCGGGAGCCGTCGGCCTCCCGGTCGCAGGGACGGCCGCCGGCGCCCGCCGGCGGCTCAGAGTGCGGCGGAGGCGTCGGTGATCGCCTGGTCCAGGATCGACAGGCCGAGTGAGAGCTCCTCCTCGGTGGCCGTCAGCGGCGGGGCCATCCGCAGGACCCCGCCCATGCCGGGGAGTTGGACGATGTTCATGTGCAGGCCCAGTTCGAGGCAGCGGCGGGTGACCTGCGCCCCCAGTTCGCTCGAGTGCTCCTTGGTCTCGCGGTCGGCGACGAGTTCGAGCCCGGCCAGCAGGCCGCGGCCGCGGATGTCGCCGACGACCGGGTGCCGCGCGGCGAGGTCGGCAAGTCCCTGGTGGAGGAACGCGCCCAGCGATCGCGCACGCTCGTCGAGCTTGTCGGCGGTCAGGACGTCGAGGACGGTGTTGCCGACCGCGGCCACCAGCGGGTCGGCCACGTGCGTGGTGAAGAACAGATAGCCGCGCTCGTACGCCTCCTGCTCGATCTCGGCGCTGGTCACCACCGCCGCCAGCGGCAGTCCCGCACCCAGGGTCTTGGACAGCGTGAGGATGTCGGGCACGACGCCGTCGCGCTCGAACGCGTACCACGTCCCGGTGCGGCACAGGCCGGTCTGGGCCTCGTCGAGGATCAGCAGCATGCCGCGCTCGCGGCACTTGGCCTTCAGGGCCGCGAAGTAGCCGGCCGGGGGCTCGATGATGCCGCCCGAGCTGAGGATCGGTTCCACCAGGCACGCGGCGAGGCTGCCGGTCGACTGGGCGTCGATCAGGTCGAACGCGCAGTCCAGCTGGCGGCGCCAGTCCAGGGAGCCGTCCTCCGCGGTGAAGTCGGGCCGGTAGGAGTTCGGCACCGGGATGGCGAAGTTGCCGGGCGCGCCAGGACCGTAGCCCTTGCGGCCCGCGCTGTAGGTGGCGGACGCGGCAGCCTGCGTCATGCCGTGCCAGGACCGGGCGAACGAGACGATCTCGTGCCCGCCGGTGACGAGCTTGGCCATCCGGATCGCGGCCTCGTTGGACTCGGCGCCGGTCGTCAGGAGCAGCGCCTTCTCCAGCGGCGCGGGCAGCGTCTCGGCCAGGCGCCGGGCGAGGTCGACCACGGGGCGGCTGAGCATGCCGCTGAAGAGATGGTCGAGGGAGGCGACCTGGCGCTGGACGGTCGCGACGATCTCCGGGTGCGAGTGGCCCAGGATCGCGCTCATCTGGCCGGAGGTGAAGTCCAGGATCTTCCGGCCGTCCGCGCTGTACACGAAACTACCGGCGGCCCGCTCGATGATCTCGGGGGTGAACTGGGGTCCGTAGCGTACGAGATGCCTCTCGGCGTCCGACCAGAAGGCGTCGGCGGACGGTGCGGCGACAGTGGATGCGGCGGTGGAAGCGGTCATGCCGCCGACGGTAGGGGCCCGCCGAGCGACACGTCCATCTCACGATTCCGGCTTTCCTGTTCGGAAATCCCGCACAACAATGGGGGTGTGATGAATCCCTGGAGGCTGCGGCTGCTGAGCCAGCTCGACACACTGGGCACGGTGCGGGCCGTCGCCCAGGCCGCTAACCTGAGCCCGTCGAGCGTGTCCCAGCAGCTCGCCGTGCTCGAGGCCGAAACACGCACCCAACTGCTCGAGCGGACGGGACGCCGGGTGCGGCTGACCCCGGCCGGGCTGATCCTCGCGCGCCGGGCACGGGCGATCCTCGACCACATGAACAGCGTCGAGGCGGAGCTGCGCGGCTTCGGCGAGGAACCGGCCGGACTGGTGCGCCTCGGGGCGTTCCAGAGCGCGATCCACACCATGGCCGTACCGGCGGTGAGCCGCCTGGCACGCGAGCATCCGCACCTGGACGTCGAACTGCTCGAACTGGAGCCACACGCGAGCATGCCCGCGCTGCGCGGCGGCGACGCGGACATCATCATCACGACCACGGACTTCGACGAACTGCCGCTGGGACCCGACATCGACCTCGTTCCGCTGGCCATGGACCCGGTCGTCCTGGTGGTCCCGCCCGATCACCCCGCGGTCGGGCGCGGCGCGGTGGACCTCGCCGCCTACGCGGACGAGGCATGGGCCTTCGACATCCCCCAGTCGTACATGGCCAACCTCGCACTGCGGCTGTGCCGTCAGTCGGGCTTCGAGCCGCGCGTGGTGTGCCGGTTCAGCAACTACATGATGACCCTGCAGCACGTGGAGGCCGGACTGTCGATCGCGCTGCTGCCCGGTCTCGCGGTCGACCGCCGATATGACGTCGCCACCAGGGAACTCGGCACGCCGGTGACCCGCACCATCACGGCAGCGATCCGCCGCGGCTCCCCGCCCCGCGCGGCCGTGCGCGCCGTCCTTGAGGCACTGCGGCACCACCCGGAACTGCCGTTGCCGCTGCCGGACGGCGAGTGAAGAACGCATACGCCGCCGGTCGCGGCTGCCGCCCGCCCGGCAGGGCCGATTGTCAGTGGCGGCTGAGAGTGTGGGAAGCATGGACAGGGACGAGGAGTTGCTGCGCGGCCGGGTCTACGGCCAGGACCACGACGACCCCCGGCAGGGCCCGCAGCCGGGACGGGCCTACGCCGAACTGGTCGGCGGGCCGCTGGACGGCCTGCTGCTCGACGTCACCGGCTGGACGAAGGGCGAGATGGACACCGGCGTCGCGCTGCCCACGGAACTCGGCCATTTCGGCGCCGGCGGACGGGCGCTGTACGACCCGCGCCCCGGCGACCGGCGGCGCTGGGACTGGGCCGGCGACACGCCCTGACCGCTCGCAAACTCCGGCGCGGCCCCCGGCCCACCCGCGATGGCCCGCCCGGCCTGCCACTGCACAATCCCCTCACCCCGCCGCAGCCGCACCTGCCCGCCCATCCGCCCCACCGCGAACGGACCGAGGAGACGCCCGCCCGAGATGCCCGGCCCCGGCAGAAGCAGGGCCGCTCGGCGCTTGGTTAACCTGCACGGGTGACCACCGACCTGACCCTGCTGCCGCGTGTCGCCTATCGCGGGCAGGAGGTCACCGCGCCCCGGCTGCGCGGCCTCCTCGCGCTGCTCGCGGGCGACGTGCGCACGGGCCGCAGCACCGGGCGGCTCGTGGCGGGGCTGTGGCCGGACACGCTGCCGGAGCATCCGGCAAAGGCCCTGCAAGTCCTCGTCTCCAGGGCGCGGGCGCAACTGGGCGCCGACGTCATCGCCGCCACACCGACCGGCTACCGGCTCACCCTCGCCGAGGAGCAGATCGACAGCTCCGCCCTGCTGCTGCACGCCGCCGCCGGCGCGGAGCGCGCCAGGGCCGGGGACCACGCGGGAGCACTCTCGGAGGCCGAAGCCGGGCTCGCGTTGTGGGAGGGCGCCCGTGACGAAGCCGGCGACACCGACGACCCCGTGGCCGCACTGCGCTGCGAACGCGCCCCGGTGCGCGGCATGCTGGTCCGCGCGCAGGCACTCGCGCTGGCCGGCCTGGGCCGGCACGCGGAGGCGGCAGGCCCGCTGGCCGTGGCCGCCGCGGAGCATCCGCACGACGAGGAGGTGCTCGCCGGGCTGCTGCGCGGTCAGGCGGCGACGGCCGGCCCGTCCGCCGCGCTCACCCGCTACGAGGCCTACCGGCGCGAGCTGCGCCAGGCGCTCGGCACGGAGCCCGGCGCCGGACTCAAGGCCCTCCAGGAGGAGTTGCTGCGCGGCGAGGCACCCGTGGCCAGACACGGCGTGCCGCACGAGCCGAACCCGCTGCTCGGCCGGGAGGAGGACATCGCAGCGGTGGAACGGCTGCTGCGCCACTCGCGCGCCGTCACCGTCACCGGCCCCGGCGGCCTTGGCAAGACCCGGCTCGCGCATGCCGTCAGCCGCCGGGCCGAGCAGCGCGTGGTGCACTTCGTGGCGCTCGCCGCCGTCACCGCGGACCAGGACGTGGCAAGGGAGGTGGCCTCCGCGCTCGGCGCGGGTGAGGGGCGGCACGGCGTCGTGAGCGGCCACGGCCCCGCCGACCCCGTGTCCGCCGTGCTGGGCGTGCTCGGCTCCGGCCCCGCGCTGCTGGTGCTCGACAACTGCGAGCAGGTCATCCGGGGCGCCGCCGCCCTCGTACAGCCCCTGGTCGCCGCGTCGCAGGAGCTGCGGGTGCTCGTCACCAGCAGGGCCCCGCTGGAGCTCACGTCGGAGGCGGTGTACGCGCTGCCGGAGCTGGGACTTGCCACCTCGGTCGAGCTGTTCACGCAGCGGGCCAGGGCCGCCAGGAGCGGCGTGGAGCTGCCGCCGGACGCGGTGGAGGGGCTGTGCCGCCACCTCGACGGGCTGCCGCTCGCGGTGGAGCTGGCCGCCGCGCGGGTGCGGGCCCTTTCCGTACCGGAGGTCGCCCGCCGCCTCGGCGACCGGTTCGCGCTGCTCCGCGGCGGGGCAAGGGACGTGCCGGAGCGCCACCGCACCCTGCACGCCGTCGTGGAGTGGAGCTGGAACCTGCTCTCGGAAGACGCTCGAGCGGCGCTGCGTACGCTGTCCGTCTTCCCCGGCGGCTTCTCCGGCGAAGCGGCGGAGCAGATCCTCGGCGACGAAGCACTGTTCCTCCTGGAGCAGTTGACCGGCCAGTCGCTGCTCACCGCCGCCGACACCCCGGCCGGTGTCCGCTTCCGGATGCTGGAGACCGTACGGGAGTTCAGTGCGGCCCGCCGCGCTGAGGCCGGCGAGGAGGACGAAGCCGTCGGCCGGTTCCTCGCCTGGGCGCGGGACTTCGGGGTCGCCCATCACCACGTGCTCGTCGGTTCGCGGCCGCTGGCGGCGCGCGAGCGGATCCGCGCCGAGCAGGACAACCTCGTACCGGCCCTGCGGCACGCCCTCTCCCGCGCGGACGGCCCCGCCACCGCCGCCCTCACCGCCGTCCTCGCCGCCCTGTGGTCCACCGACTCCAACTACCCGCGCCTGGCGAGCCTCGCCACGGACACCGGACCACTGCTCTCGCACTACCAACCCGCACCCGAGTACGTCGAAGTCGCCCGCGCCGCAGCGGTGTTGTGCGCGGCGGGCCAGATCATGAACCTCGGCCCGCATGCCGTGCGCCAGCTCGTCACCCTGCGGCGGCTTCCGCCGGCCCCGCCCGACACGCTGCCGCGCGCCATCGCCGTCGTGCTGAACGCCCTGCCCGCGATGCGGCCTCCCGGCTACGACATGCTGCGCACGCTCTGCGCGAGCAGCGAGCCCCTGGTCGCGGGCATCGCCGCATGCGTGGCCAGCTACGTCTGGGAGTACGAGCACGACATCGACCGGGCGCTCGCCTCGGCCCACGGGATGATCACCGCGCTGGGTCCGGTCGACAACCCGTCCCTGCAACTCATGGGCCATTCCCGGCTGAGCGAGCTGAGCTTGCGCGCGGGCCGGGGCCAGGTCGCCTACGACAACCTCAGGGCCGCGCTGCGGACGCTGCCGCTGCTCGGCGACGAGCACGACTACATCGGCATCCGCTCCGCCCTCGTCCTCGCCTGCCTGCAGCGCGGCGATCCCGACGAGGCCGAGGCCTGGCTGCGGAAGGCGGAGGTGACCAACACTCCTCGGGACGACGCCTTCTACAGCCCTGACCTCGGTGCCCGCGCCGAGATCGCGCTCGCCCGCGGGCTGACGGAGACCGGGCTCGCTCTGTGGCGCGGCGCCCTGGAGCGGATGCCCGAGGGCGGCTCGCTGTACGGCGGGGATCCCTGGCTCGATCCGTGGGCGCTCCAGGTCCAGTCGGCGGCCGTGACGGCGCACGCGCATGCAGGCCGCCTCGAACTCGTCGCGGGCCCGGCGGACCGGCTCCGCCGGCGACTGCGGACGCTGCTCGCCGACTTGCCCCGCTCACCCGTGGAGCTCCCGGTGATCGGAACGGTGCTGCACGCGCTCGGCATGGCGGCACTCGCCTCCGGCGACATCTCCGCCGTACGGATGATCGCGCTGGCCGAACGGCTGCGGGTGCTGCGCGAGTTCCAGCCGACGATGTCGGCGGACCGCGCCCGGCAGGCGGCGCAGAACGCCGACGGCGCCGCGTACACCGACGCGGTCTCGCGGTACGCCGCCCTGACACGGGCCGAGCTGTGGGAGGCAGCGCACACACTGGGCGGAAGCCCCGATGACATGGCGCCGGGG
>NZ_JBNNJZ010000442.1:0-6904 GCF_050270335.1 Streptomyces sp. NPDC059900 | reverse complement strand
GGGTTCCCTCCCCGGGTGGCCATCACGGGGACGCCTCGCTTCTCCAGCTTCTTGAGGGTCTCGTCGTCGGAGTCGAATGCCTCCACGACGATGAGGTCGGGCTTGGCCGCGTAGAGGGTGTCGAGGTCGGGCTCTTCGCGGGTGCCGATGTCGGTCACCTTGCCGGGCAGCTTCTCGGCACTGACCCAGGTGCGGTATCCCTTGGCGTCGGAGACGGCGGTGGGGGTGATGCACAGGGTCAGCGCGTCTTCGATCTGCTGCCATTCCAGGACCGCGATCCGTTCGGCGGGCTTGTCGAGCTTCACGGTGCGGCCGACGCCATCCTTGAAGGAGACCGGCTTGGTCGAGGTGGTCGTGGTGTCCTTGGCGCAGTCCTTCGACGCGGGCGAGGCGCTGGCCTTGCCGGCGGCCCCGGGCTTGTCGACGGCGGTCGTGCCGCAGGCCGTCGCGGCCAGGACGAGGAGCCCGGTGGAGGCTGACGCCGCCAGGCGGTGGGCACGGTTCATGAACGTTCCTCTTTCTTGTTTTCCGGCAGCGCGTCTTGCCGGCGACGCGCTGCGGCGGCGGATGTGCCGCTTCGGGCGGGATTCCGCCTTTGCCGCTTCAGGGAGGGGCAGTAGGTGCGCTTCAGGCGGGGTGGCGCCCGATGGGGTCGATACGCAGACGGCCCGTGCGCGGGTCGACGCCGACCTCGACGCGGATGTCGTAGACCTCGGAGATGTTCTTCTCGGTCAGGACGTCGGCGGGTGCTCCGGCCGCATGCACGCGCCCGGAGCGCATGAGGACCAGCGTGTCCGCGACGCGGGATGCCTGGTCGAGGTCGTGCAGCACGATCCCGACGGCGATGCCGTGCTCCACGACCAGATCGCGCACCAAGTCGAGCGTCTCGATCTGGTAGCGCAGATCCAGGTGGTTGGTCGGTTCGTCGAGCAGTACGACGCCGGTGTCCTGGGCCAGGCAGGCCGCGAGCCAGGCACGTTGCAGTTCCCCGCCGGAGAGCTCCCCGACCTGCCGGTCGGCCATGTCCTTCACACCGGTGACGCCCATGGCACGCTCGATGGCTTTCTGGTCCCCGTCGGTCAGTCCGGCGAAGCCGCGCCGGTAGGGGTGACGTCCGAACGCCACCACCTCCCTGACCGTCAGCCCGCCGGGCGCGGGCCTCGACTGGGAGAACAGCGTGACTTCGCGGGCGAACTGACGGGCGCTGAGCAGCGCCGCGTCACGCTCGGTCCCCTGCTCGGCGGCGTTGAGCGTCACCCGGCCGCCGTCCACTTGGTGCAGTCGGGAGAGCGCGCGCAGCAGCGTGGATTTCCCGCTGCCGTTCGGTCCCACCAGGGCCGTCGCGCGGCCGGGTTCCAGCTTCAGCGAGACGCCGTGCACGACCGGTGTGCCGCCGTAGCGCAGGTGCAGATCGTGCCCGTTGAGGGCGGCCGCCGGTGTGGCGTCGGCCAGGGGGCGAGCGGCCTGCCGGGAAGGGCTTGTGAACATCAGTGGGTCCGGGTGATCGGAGGGGCGAGGGGTGCGGCACCCTCCGTCCGCCCTGGCCAAGTGGGCAGCGGACTCGCCGCGAACGGAGAACGCCGTTCGCGGCGAGCAGCAACTAAGGGTTACCTAACTCCGAGGAGCTTATAGATCGCCCGCGATGTCGACAATCAGGAGTTCTGGACATCCGATACGGGATTCCGGACACCCGCGGAGGCGCCGTCGGCGTCGAAGAACGCGCCCGGCGTGGTCCCCGTGATCCGCCGGAAGGCGGCGATGAAGGTGCTGGGCTGCGCGTAGCCCAGCTCCTCGGAAATGGTCGTCACGTCCAGCCCCTCGGAGAGGAACGTCAGCGCCCGGTGCACCCGCAGCGCCTGCCGCCACTGCGCGAAGGACAGGCCCGTGGCCTGGCGGAACGCACGAGTGATCGTGCGGTCGCTGACCTCAAGACACCGGGCCCACTCCTCCAGCGAGCGGGAGTCGCCGGGATCCTCCAGCAGGGCTTCGGCGATCGTGTCGATCCGGGAGTCGCCGGGCAGCTGCAGCGCGAACTGGCGCCCGGACGGCTGCAGCACGTCGAAGACGACCGACTCCGCCCGCGCCCTGGCGGCCGCGTCAAGCTTCACGTCCGACAGGTGAGCCAGCAGCGACTCCAGCAGCGGCGTCATCGCGACCGCGACCGGCTCCGCGAACGCGAAGGGCGTGCGGTCGGGGGCGAAGAAGGCCTCGTGGAACTGCGCGCCCGCCGTCGCCCGGCCTCCGTGCACCACTCCGGCGGGCATCCACAGCCCGTACCCCTCGGACACGGTGAAGACGCGGTCGGCCACCCGGGAGGTCAGCGTTCCGCCGCGGACCCAGACCAGCTCATGCCGGGGGTGCGAGTGCGGCGCCCACTCCGTGGGAACGGCGGGAACCTGCAGCCCGGCAAAGATGGCGTAAGGGGCAATCGCCTGCTCCGGGAACGGCGCGACCTGGCGCACCACAGCGCCCGCCTCCTGCCGCCACATCCCGGGGCTTGCGTCGCCACGGGACGATATGACCATGCCCAGGAGTCTAACCGGGGACCTCCCACGGACAGCGGAGGCCCTCCTCTGACCTGCGGCGATCCGCCGCCCCTCTTGCTCGGCTCGCTCAGCTCGCTCGGCTTGCCGCCACCTGAGGCGATGCCGTTCTCACGTCCTGTGCGCCGGGACAGCACGCCGTAAGCCCGCCCAGCCACGAGGGCAACCGAAGGCGAATACTCCCCAACTCCGCTGGTACGGAGGTATGTTGAACACGTCTCGATCCATTCCTCTGTGGGGGACGTGGCCCGCTCATGCCTGAAGGCGACGAGCGGGCCACGACAAATAGAGGAGGAGACATGGCCGATCAAGAGTCGACCAAGCGGTCGAGGTTTGCACGTGAGGTGGCTTCGCGTGTGGCGGTTGCCTTAAGCGTTCGCGCTTTGTGGGCCGTCATCGTGGAACTGTTTCGCGGCGATCTTTGACCATCGCTGCTGAAGCGATACGCGGTGGCCGGTGACCCCCTCCCCGGCCACCGCGGAGCACCGAAGCCTGCGACAGTGCCGCGTCAACGCCGGCCTCGCGACCGGTCGCGAGGAATCACGCCCGGCCAGACCCCTGCCCAGACCCCTGCGGGGACTTCCCGCGTGATCGCATGTGAAGCCGACCGAAGTAGAGCATTCCCGCCGCTCCGCCCACCGCGCCGGCGACGCACAACGCGGTAGCCCACGGGGCCATGGCCTGCGTGATCCACAGCAAGCTCACTGCGGCCAGCGCCAGGGAGAACAAGAAGCGTTCTCCGTGACCCGGTCGGCGCCCCATGAATCCCTGCCGGCGGTACACGGGTAATCAGCCCCCTTCATCTCGGTGATCCACCACCCTGCCATCGGGGGTGACGCCCGTGCCACCACGGGTTCATGCCCCGGCGGCGTCCACGGAGCGGTCCAGGTTGACCGCCGCGCTGATCAGCGCCAGGTGAGTGAAGGCCTGCGGGAAGTTGCCCAGTTGCTCGCCGGTGGTGCCGATCTGCTCGGCGTACAGCCCCACGTGGTTGGCGAAGGTGAAGGTCTTCTCCAGGGCGAGGCGCGCCTCCTCGACCCGGCCGCTGCGGGTCAGCGCCTCCACCCACCAGAACGAGCAGATCGAGAACGTCCCCTCGGTGCCGTCCAGGCCGTCGGGCGCCTCGGCCGGGTCGTAGCGGAACACCAACGAGTCCACGACCAGCGACTCCTGGATGGCGTCCATGGTGGAGAGGAAGAGCGGATCACGCGGCGCCACGAACTTGACCATCGGCATGATCAGGAGCGATGCGTCAAGGACATCGCAGGACGGCCCGTCCTTGCCGCTGAGGCGCTGCACGAAACTGCCGCGTTCCTCGTTCCACCCCTCCTCCATGACCTGGCGGTACATGGCGTCACGGACGGCGGTCCACCGGGGAAGGTCGGCGGGCAGACCGCGCTGGCGCGCCATGCGCACCATGCGCTCGACAGCCACCCAGGACATGAGCCGCGAATAGGTGTGGCGCTGACGGCCGGCGCGGGTCTCCCAGATCGACTCGTCCTTGCTGTCCCAGTTCTCCAGAAGCCATTCGATGATCTGGGTCAGGTCGTGCCACGCCGTGTGGGAGATGCCTGTCCCGTATTTGTTGAACAGGTAGATGGAGTCGACGAGTTCGCCGTAGACGTCCAGTTGCAGCTGGCGGGCGGCGGCATTGCCGGCCCGCACCGGCGAGGAGCCGCAATAGCCCTCGAGGTGGGTGAGTTCGCGCTCCGGCAGTTCGGCGTCGCCGTCGATGGTGTACATCGCGCGCAGCGGGCCGGATTCCTCGTCCGTGCCGGTCCGCGCCAGGCACCTCGTCAGCCACCCGACGAACGCCTCTGCCTCGTCGGTGAATCCCAGGCGCTGGAGCGCGTAGAGCGAGAAGGCGGCGTCGCGGATCCACACGTAGCGGTAGTCCCAGTTGCGTTCGCCGCCGATACGCTCCGGCAGCCCCAGGGTGGGCGCCGCGATGATCGCGCCGGTGGGTTCGTGGGTGAGGAGCTTGAGGGTCAGGGCGGAGCGGTGCACCATCTCGCGCCATCGCCCCTGATACGTCGAGCGCTTCAGCCAGGCGCGCCAGAAAGCGACCGTACCGTCGAAGAGTTCGTCGGCCTCCCCCGCATCCAGCGGACCGGCAGAGCTTTGGTCGCCCGTGCTTTCGCCGACGTCCAGGACGAACAGGACCTGGTCGCCCTCGCCGAGCTCGAACTCGCCGAGCGCTTCCCCTTTTCGGGCGGACAGGGGGACATCGCTGCGCAGCACCAGCGTCAGGTCATCGGAGATGAACCGGATCTGGCCCTCGCCGCTCTCGGTCCGGTGCCGGGCGCGCCCGTAGTCCAGACGCGGGGCGATGCGGGCGCGCATGCGCATGCTGCCGCGCACGGCCACCACGCGCCGCACCAGTCGCTGGCGGTGCCGCTCGTCGTGGGGGCGCAGGAGGGGCATGAAGTCCTGTACCTCCACCATGCCTTCCTCGGTGAGGAAGCGCGTGATGAGGATCGCGCTGTCGGGAACGTAGAACTGCTGGCGGGAGGCGGTTGCGCACAGCGGTGACAGTTCCCAGATTCCGCCTCGCTCCGCGTCCAGGAGCGCCCCGAAGATGCTGGGCGAATCGAACCGCGGTGCACAGAACCAGTCGATGCGTCCGTCGGTCCCCACCAGGGCCGCGCCGCGGAGATCTCCGATCAGGCCGTGTTCGGCGATGGGCAAATACGGGCGGTGTTCCGCGTCCTGGTCATCCACGCCTGCGCCTTCCGCCCACACTCACACCGGGCGGCCACCGTACTCCGCCGCTCTGCCGTAACTGCGGAAGCCGGGCGGGTGTTTCACCATTGCCTTCGGTGATGAATTGCTGATGCACAGCGAGCAAGTGGGTGTTGATATACCGTCACATCCGGGATGCACCCCGAGTCCGCGGCCATACGCACCCACTCCGGCAATGCGCTGGGCGCGGGGCGAGGCATTTCCGGCGCCGGGAAATTCCCGCCCGCGCCCGCCGAGCCTCACCACCCATGAAGCCCCTCTGCCGTCTCGCGCCGCCGAAGAGGAGCGGCCTGACGTGATCACGCCGAGCATAGGGCGATATGCCCGTTCTGATGCACAAAGAGGGCTAACGCTTTGTCCGCTTTCGCACAGCTTCACGACTTTTAACGCCCTTAAAGGCATACGCTCATCGCTGCCCGCCTTGCCGAATGTTCGTGCCGATTAAGGTGATGCTGCGCACTCCCGGTCGACGGGTCCATCCGCGCCGCATTCAGTGAATTGGGTCACGCCGCCGACCGCGCCTTCGGGGACTCGCTCAGCGCACTTCCGTTGCGCGCTAAGAAAGTTGACCTCTTTGATCAATGAGGACGAAAGATCCTTCTCACCGAAGGGAGATCACATGCATTGCCTATGCGAATTCGTGTCTTGTTCCGTCCCGGCCTTCTCGCTTAACGTCAAAGTCAATCCGGATGGAACGCCGAATCCTGCCGCTGTCCGGAAACCCTTCCCACTCACACACTCACGCACGGCAGGAGCGGGGGACCCAGGTAAGTCGCCGATCCGGATACCGGAACGGCTCGGGGTGAAGTCGCATTCACCGTGCGACCGGACATCTCCCGTCCGAACCCGACAGCTCACCTCGCAGGCGACGGAGAGGAATTCGTCATGCCTGCAAAGGGTAAGCACCGCCGCCCCAAGTCCAGCTCGCTCAACCGCAACATCGCCGCCGCAGGAGCGGGCGGGGCCGTGCTCATCCTCCCGGTGATCGGCGCGACCACCGCGAGCGCGGCACCGGCCGCCGCCAAGCCCGCCGCGGCACCCAAGACCTACGTCGTCGCCGCAGGCGACTCCCTCGCCAAGATCGCCCGCGAGCACTCCGTGAGCGGCGGCTGGAAGAAGCTGTACGAGGACAACCGCAGCGCCCTCGGCAACGACCCGAAGCTGATCCAGCCCGGCGTCAAGCTCACCCTCGGCGAGAAGGCCCAGGCCCAGCGGGCAGACCGCTCCGAGCGTTCGGACACGCTCTCCGCCGAGCCCGCCTCAGCCAAGACCTACACCAACGACCTCGACGGCTGGATCAAGGAGTCGCTCGACGTCCTGGCCCAGCACGGCATCCCCGGCACCTACGAGGGCATCCACCGCAACATCATGCGCGAGTCCTCCGGCAACCCCCAGGTCACCAACAACTGGGACTCCAACGCCGTCGCCGGAACACCGTCCAAGGGACTCCTTCAGGTCATAGACCCCACCTTCGAGGCCTACCACGTGCCCGGCACGTCGACGGACAGTTTCGACCCCGTCGCCAACATCACCGCCGCGTGCAACTACGCGGCCGACCGCTACGGCTCGATCGACAACGTGAACGGCCCGTACTAGACCACCACCGGTCCCTCCCTCTC
>NZ_JBNNJZ010000441.1:0-6914 GCF_050270335.1 Streptomyces sp. NPDC059900 | reverse complement strand
GCGCGATGCCGGTGGCGCGGACCTCCGCGGGGAACTGTTCGGCCATGATGACCGCGCAGTTGGCGGAGTAGCCCAGGATCAGCAGCATGCCGGTGAGCTGGACCAGGAACAGGCTCACGAAGCTGCCGTCGAGCAGGTGCAGCAGCGGCCAGGCCAGGACGACGAACCCGGCAGCGAAGCCCGCCATGGTCGGTTTGCGGCCGATCCGGTCCGAGAGCAGCCCCGCGAACGGCAGCGCGACGACGAACACGATCAGGCACAGGGTCTGCGAGAGTAGGGCGGTCTTCAGCGCGATGCCGGTGGTCAGATTCGCGTACGTGGGAAGGTAGTTGACCCAGATGTAGTAGGTCAGGGTGCCCGCGATGGTGATGCCCGCGACGCGCAGGGTCGCGGCGGGATGCTCGACGAACATGGCCTTGACGGGGTTGGTGCGGGTGCGGCCCGCTCCTTGGGCCTGGGTGAAGGACTCGGTGTCCGACACCGAGACCCGCAGCCACAGACCGACCAGGCCCAGGAGCCCGCCGAAGACGAACGCGGCGCGCCAGCCCCACGCATGCACGGCGTCATCGCTCAGCAGCGAGGTGGTGAGGGTGCCCAGGAGCGAGGCGATGAGGACGCCGCCGGCCACCGAGACCTGCTGCCAGGAGCCGGCGAACGCACGCCTGCCCCGCGCGGCCGACTCCACCAGGAAGGCGGAGGAGGAACCGAACTCGCCGCCTGCCGAGAAGCCCTGCACGAGGCGTGCGACGAGCAGGATGAGCGGGGAGAAGAGGCCGATGGTGTCGTAGTTGGGGGTGATGGCGATGGCGAACCCGGCACCCGCCATCAGGGCGACGGTGAGGGTCATGCCCTTCTTGCGGCCGTGGCGATCGGCGTAGGCGCCGAGCACGGCGGCGCCCACCGGGCGCATCACGAAGCCGACGGCGAACACGGCCAGCGTGGACAGCAGGGCCACCGCCCCGTCGCCCTTGGGGAAGAACTCGTCGGCGATGACCTTGGCGAAGATGGAGTACAGGGCCCAGTCGACCCACTCCACGGTGTTGCCGATGGTGCCCGCGACGATGGCCTTGCGCTGGGCGCCGTTGAGCTTGCCGGGGGAGGGCGAGGGCGCATCTCCGTCTCGGGGCAGCGGACCGGCGGGTGCGGCGGATCCTTGGTTCATGAGGTGTGCTCCGGGGCGTCGGGGACGGAACGGGAGGTCGTCGGGCCGCTCAGCACGGCGCGCGCCGCGTCGGCGAGCTGGGCGTGCGTGGCGAACCAGACGTCGCGGTGGGCACGGATGTGGTCGAGCAGTTCGCGCAGCGCCACCAGGCGCGAGCGGTGACCGATGACGTGCGGGTGCAGGGTGAGCTGGAAGACGCCGCCGTCGCGGTAGGCGGCATCGAACTCGTCGGCCCAGATCT
This sequence comes from Streptomyces sp. NPDC059900, assembly GCF_050270335.1. Classification (NCBI taxonomy): domain Bacteria; kingdom Bacillati; phylum Actinomycetota; class Actinomycetes; order Kitasatosporales; family Streptomycetaceae; genus Streptomyces; species Streptomyces sp. NPDC059900. The sequence goes on along the minus strand of NZ_JBNNJZ010000441.1, from coordinate 5,511 downwards.
CCAGGACATCGCGCGGACGGCTGTGCGGGCGCACCGAGCCGTAGCGGTCCATCGTGAAGTAGGGGGCGTCGTCCCGGATCCAGTCCACGGGAATCTCGACCAGACCGGTGGGGCTGCCCCCGGCGACGATCTCGTACGGCTCGTCGTCGGCCATCAGCGAGGAGTCGTAGGCGAAGCCGAGTTCGAGCATGATGTCCAGGGTGGAGTCCGAGAAGTCCCAGGACGGGGTGCGGATTCCCACCGGCCGCTGCCCGGTCAGGGTGTCCAGGGTGTCCAGGGCGCGGGCGGTCAACTCCCGCTCGTCGTCGCGCCCGAGAAGCATGTTCCGTTCGTGGATCCAGCCGTGGACGGCCAGTTCGTGCCCGTCGCACGTGTACGAGCGCGCCTCCTCGGGGTGGAGCAGGGCGGAGACAGCCGGCATGAAGAACGTCGCGGGTACGCGGTGACGGGCGAGCAGGTCCAGGATCCGTGCCGCGCCGACGCGTGACCCGTACTCGCCCTGGGCCAGCCGGCCCGGACTGGTCTCGCCGTCGCGCAGCGGGATCGTCTCGTGGTCGGAGTCGAAGGACAGGGCGACCGCGACCCGGGCGTTGCCGGGCCAGCGGTCGGGGACCAGCCGCCGTCCGGCGCGCACCGCGTCCACATGGCCGCGCCAGGTCTCTTCGCTCCAGCGCCAGCTCTCCGCGGGCAGGCCGGTGTCGTCTGTGGGCATGGGTGACTCCACGAGGGTCGGGGGAGGTACGGGGATGTGGGGGAGGGAAGCAGGAACTGCGCGACGGCGGGCGTGAGCCGACGCGGTACAGGGGGCGGTTTGCCCGCTCAGACGGGGCGGACCATCCGGTGCCAGGAGTACTTCATGGTGACCAGATGCAAGGTCACGTCGGAGGCGATCAGGCCGGGCAGCCTGCCGATGACGTCGCTGGTGTAGCGCAGCAGGTCGGCGCGGCAGGGCAGCACCATGTGCCCGACGAGGTTGAAGCGGCCGGTCGCCGCGCCGAGGAACTTGGTCCCCGGATGCCGTGCGAGCTGTCGTCCCGCCGCCTCGAGCCGGTCGGGCTCGATCGAGAGCCAGACCATGAACTCCGCGTCGTACCCCAGCAGCGAGGGATCGACCAGGGTGCGGAACTGCAGGACCCCGCGGGCGATGAGCCGTTCCATGGCCCGCGCGACGCCGGACTCGGTGTGGCCCAGTTGCCGGGCCAGCGTGCTGACTTGGGTACGGCCGTCCTGTTTGAGCACCGCGACGAGATCCTGCTCCAGGGGCGTGAGCGGTTGTGGCGTCATGTCCCAGTCGTCCCGGTCGCACGACGATGCCAGGGACGCGGGCCGCAGAGCGGCCGCCGCCTCGGCGGACAGCAGTCCGGGATCCCACATGGACGCCGAGGTGAAGGCGCGGATGACCGGTACGGCCTCGGTGCCGGCGATGAGGTCGGCCGCCGGCAGGTCGGTATAGAGGATCCGCATCATCTCCTCGTTGTCGCGGGCAACGAAGTCGACGATCAGATCGGCGGCGCCGGTGACCACGGCCACGAAGCGGACGTCCGGACTCTCGGTGAGCCGGTCGGCGACGGCCAGACCCTGGCCGGGCCTGGCCTGTACCCGGACGAGCATGGAGGATCCCTCCCGCGTTCGGTCCAGCTCCAGGGTGCCGACGACCCGGAGCAGGCCCCGCTCGAGCAGCGAGCGGTACCGCCGCTGGGCGGTGGTCTCACTGGCACCCACCCAGCGCGCCAGAGCGCTCCACGGGGCACGACCGTTGAGCTGGAGCGCGGCGATGATGCGCTGGTCCAGCTCGTCGATGGTGCCCGTGGGGGCTCGGTGCGTCATGGTGGCGAAGGTATCGAGTGCCCTGACCACCGTCAATGATGGAATCCTGCATTAATGCTGGTCAGAGCGCTGCCATCCAGCGCCTTGAGCGTTACGGAGCGATAAACGACGCAGCTCGGACCCGCGTGAGCCGGGCGACTCCGCCGTGACGGATTACGCCACGCACGTGTCCGAAAAAGTTCCCCCGGCGTATACGCGGGGCGCGGGCGGGGGTTGTGTCCGGGCGCCGGGCGGTCCGTCACCTGGCTTCGGCATGGTTCTCCGGGAGTGTGGCCGGGTTCCGTGTGCCGTTGCTCGCGTGCCCGCGCCCCGGGTCCTGTGGGGGCTCGTTCGGCAACTGGCCCAGCTCGTTGGGGAAGCCGGAAGCCGGCAGGCCGTGGCGGGCGGAGAGAAGCCGGCAGTTGCGGCGATGCTCAACGGCCCGTCGGATGTGGGGAGACGCCTGCCCCGGCAGGCGGCATGTCCCGGACCCGCTCCCCGTACGCGCGCTCGTCGGCGTCGGCCAGCCAGAACCAGAGCGGCGGGAAGGCCAGTTCCATCACGGCCAGGGCCACCTGGAAGGGGTGCGGCCACCCGTGCACGGCCAACGACAGCAGCCGACCCACGCCGCCCAGCAGGAACACCGCGGCGAGCCACCGCACCACGCGCGCCGGGACGGGATCCTGCCGGGCCGCCCACAGCCAGACCAGCCCGTACCCGGCGAAGATCGCGCCGAGGAACCGGCCCAGGCTGTCGATGGTCGCGCCTGCGTCGGCCTCGCCGGGAATCGCGGCATTGCCGCCGATCACATGGAACAGGCCGATCGCCACGCATGCGACCCCCATCACCCACGCGAACACCCGCAGCACTCCGGCCATGACGCCCCCTGGCTCTTAGTTGACATGCGTCTACTAAGAGCCAGCCTAGGCGCCACTAGTAGACGCATGTCAAGTAGGCTGGACGGGTGCCGCCCCGCCGACGCCTGACGCCCGCCGACCGCCGCGCCCATCTGCTCGCCGTCGGCGCACGGCTCTTCTCCGCCGCCCCCTACGACGACGTACTGATGGAGGAGGTGGCCAAGGAGGCCGGGGTGTCCCGCGCCCTGCTCTACCGGCACTTCCCCAGCAAGCACGCGCTCTTCGCGGCGGTGTACCAGCAGGCCGCCGACCGGCTCCTTGCGGCGACCCGGTTCGATCCCCAAGCCACGCTCGTCGAACAGCTCACCCAGGGCCTGGACGCCCACCTCGACTACTTCATCGCCAACCGCCACGCCGTACTGGCCGCGAACCGGGTGCTCGCGGGCGACCCGGTCATCCAGACGATCATGACGGACGAACTCGATGCCCTGCGCTCACGCCTGCTCGGCGTGCTCCCGCTCGCCGACGAGCGCATGCACGACGCCGTCTCCGCCGCACTGAAGGCATGGCTGGTGTTCGTACAGGTGCTCTGCGTGGACTGGCTCACCCACGAGACCTGCACCCGCACCGAACTGCGCGACACCTGCATCGGCGCCGCGGTGGGGGCCCTGCACCCCCTGCTCCCCGCGGACGCGGCCACCGACTGGCCGCCCGCATGACTGGCACCGGCAAACGCTGTTGATCACGTGGGGCAGTCGTAGCTGGTGCCGGGCTGTTCGGGGTGATGATGCCGAGGCTGTGGATACGCCGGGCGCCGTGCGAGGCGACGCGCAGGCGGGTGAGGTACGCGCGTCACGGCATGCGGGTCCGTTCCCTCGAACCGGTTGTCTTCGCCTCTTGAAACCTCCCGGCCTCCGGCCCTTGGCAGGCTGGCACCTCCGGTGATCCGTACGGCGAACAAAGGGCGCACATGGCAGTGGTCCAGGGCATCTTGGCAGCGATTGCAGCAGTCGTAGTGGGCGTTCCCTTCGCAGCCGCACTCTCCGCCTGGGCAGACGGAGGGGTGAAAACAGCGGAGAAGTCCTCACCGCCTGGTCCTGCCGCCGGGGCCGGCACGGGCTCCGGGGGCGTCACGCTGGAGAAGGCCACGGGGGAGGGGCACAGTGACTGGGACGACCTGTCGCCTTCGTACCGCTGCAACCTCCTCATCGTCATGGGGGCCATCGTTCTGTTGGAACTGGCGGTGGGGGAGGTGGTCTCCGAGAACGGCTGCGCCTGGGCGATCGCGGCGCTCTGCGTGCTGATGGTGTCGACGGTCCCGTTCGTCCGCTACGAGAAGGGGGTACGCGGTCTGCCGCTGGCGGTCCATGTGTCGGGCGCGCTGGCGTTGGCCGCGGGGTGTCTGAGCATCGGTGCTTTCGTCACCCAGTCGCAGGCTCACGGGCTGGGGCTGGTGCTGCTTGCCGTCGCCGTATGCGGTGCGGCGACCACCGCCGTCCTGGCCCTGGTCCGCGCCCGGGTGACGCTCACCGTGCTGCCGGTCGCTGTCGCCGTCCTGGTGGCCGTGTTCGGTGCGGTCGCATCGTCCCAGTACAACTCGGCCGGTTACGCCATGCGCTACGGACAGCCCGTGCGCATGGCGCTGCCCGGCAGCTGCGTGCAGAGCGAGGGGATGGGGTGCGTGATCACATGGGACCAGACGGACCAGACGGACCGCGGGGCGCCTCCTGTCTTCTCGTACGGCCAGCAAGTCACCGTCCACTTCAGCCCGGAGGGCCGAGACCGCTACGGGCGCTACTACGCGCTCGGTGGCCTCTACAAGCCCGGAGACGACAACGACCCGACCGGGGTTTCCCTGGACACCCGCGCCGTCGAGGGCGACGCGTATGTGACCCTTGGCTTCAAATCCGACTCCTGGACGCCCCTGGGCCAGTTCCGTCTGCCCGGACTGATGTGGGCGGCGCTGCCCCTTTCTCTGCTCCCGCTGGGAGTGCACCTGTTCCTCGTCAGGGACAGGGCGGCACAACCGCTGCGGCGACGCCCGATGCGCCGGGCCGGAGTGACGGAACCTGCGCCCGACCAGGGCGAGCGGGCGTGAACGCAGCCGGTCGGGGCCCAGACTCGGCAGAACCACTCCAGCCTGCCGCGGCACCTGCCCGGTAGCGGGTCGTGACGGCGCACGCTCACGGTCCACGCCACAGGTTGGCGTAGGCGGCGTTCTCGATGGTCCGCCGCTGGCGTACGGCTTCCAGTTCCATCACCGCGTCGTGGACGGCGGCCAGCACGGCGGTCACCGCTTCTTCGTCGGGGCCGGGTTCGTCGTCGGATCGTCCGCCGTCGATGCCCACGGAGGAGGCGAGGGCGGCCAGAACGGGTTCCTTGTCCGTCCAGCGGTCGGCCGCGCGGCGGCGCGCGGGCGTATCGACCGCTTCCAGGCGTTGCGAGCCGAAGGACAGTCGGCTGCTGCGCTGGGGCTTGAGTTCGCCCTCGTCCTCCAGGGCGGTCTGGTAGGCGGCCGCGAGGTCCCGGCCGCGGCGCCACAGCCAGTCCTCGATCGGCTCGTGGGGCGTCTGCGGGGCGAGCTGTGCCGCGGCCTGGCCCAAGAACGGGTCGTCCGGCGCGGGCTGTTCACCCGGCACGATGCGGTCGCCGTCCACGGCGGCCGTTCCCGCGCCGATGAGATCGATCAGTTCGGCTCCGGCGAGGGCGAGGGACAGGTCGCCCTGGCCCACGGAATGCTTCGGGTCCGTGGCGATGATGAACAGGTCTTTCGCCGTGGTCATGAACGGCTCCCCTCAAAGACATCGGCAAAGGGCGCGGCCCTGCCGACCGGGCCCGGCCGGTCGGC
>NZ_JBNNJZ010000440.1:0-6916 GCF_050270335.1 Streptomyces sp. NPDC059900 | reverse complement strand
GTAGAACTCCGGGGCCTTGCGCACCAGGGCCGAGCGGTGGCTGCGGTGGAAGGCCCGGTCGCCCAGCCAGGGCGGCAGTTCGCCGGCGTCGGCGAGCTGCTCGCGGGTGCGTACCGCGCTGTCGGGGCGGTGGCGGGTGTAGTCGCTGACCAGGGTGGCGGCGCAGGTGTCGGTGCGGCCCTCGGCCACCCACGTGGCGCAGATGTCGAGGCCGTAGCGGACCAGGGCCTCTTCGTAGCCGGTCCACATGCGGACCGCGGGGTGGTGGCGCCATCCATAGCCGGGCACGGTCAGGCCGCGCAGGACCTGGAGGGCCTCGACGCGCTGTTTGCCCAGGCGTGCCTGGTCGAGGACGGCGGCGGAGCGCGTGAAGCCGGAGTACGGGAGGAAGGTCTGCACGCACCATGCCTACCGCGGGGGGGGGGGCCGTTGTCAGACAAGCGATCCGGGTGCACCCCCCCGGCCGCCGGTGCGGCGGGGGCCGGGGGGGCGGGCGGGGCCTGCGGCAATGCCTACGGGCGTGCCGGGCCGGGGGAGGGCGCTGTTGGTGCGGCGGGCTCGAACCGTACGAAGGGAATGGCGGCGCCCACCCTCCGGAATTCCTGCGCGCTGCCGTCCTTCACCTCGAAGCCCATGAAGGCGGTCAGCCGGCGGGCCACTCTTGGATGCCGGACCGCGTATCGCGCCATGAGCTCACCGCCCTCCCGCGGTGACAGGAACCGTGCGAGGACTTCGTGGCGCCGTGCGCCGACCTGGATCGTCGTGCGGGGCGTGACCTGCAGGTTGCGGTACCAGGCGGACTTCGGCCCGAACCCGGAGGCCACCGTCCACGACGGGCCGGCCGGATCGTCACGCGCCACCACCTCGATCACGACGCGGCGCAGCTGCCCCGACGTGCGCCCCACATGTTCGAGCAGGAGGAAGCGCCGGCCCAACAGGGCGCCGAGACGGGCCCGGCAGAGCCAGATCGGCAGCCGGAAGAGAAACCGCCGCCAGCCCGTGGGGAGTGGCGGACGCCCTGGAACAGAGACACCCGGAGCAGTCATGTCCACACCGTAGGGGTCAACAGCGCTTCATCAGCACTGCGCGAAGACGTAGCCCTTCGTGCCCTTGGGGGTGACGTCGCGATCGCGCAGGGTGATGGACAGGCGGGAGGCGTAGGCGTCGCAGGCGGTTCGGTAGTCCCGCCGGGTGTACTCGACGGCGAAGACCTTGTCGTCGTAGGCGTCGGCGAAGTCGCCGCACTCCTTGTAGGCCGCGCACTCCTCGACGACGGCGAAGTCGAAGCCGATGCGCTCGCGCTCGGGCAGCAGGTCGGTGGTGTTCTTCTGCGCGATGGCCAGGCCCTTGTCGTGGGCGCGCCGGGCGAGCAACTCGGCGAAGGCGGCGGCGTGTTCGGAGGTCAGCAGGTCCTCGGAGCGCTCGTAGGAGTCCAGGTTGTCGGGCTCCACGGCGTCGTATCCCGATGCGGCGCAGCCGTCGATCCACGGTCCGACGACCTTCATCAGCTTCTCGCGCTTGGCGGAGGTGGAGATGTCCAGGAGCGGCTCGTCCCAGTCCTCGTCGACCACCAGGGTGCCCTCGTCGTTCTTCAGGAGCAGGTCGGGGTGGGTCTTCTTCCACCAGGCGATGGCATCGCCCGGCTGGGTCTGGAAGGCGTTGACGTAGCACACGTTGTACAGGCCCTGGGCCGGCTCGGCGGAGCGGTCGCGCGAGAGGGCCTGTACGGCGTCCCGGGGCGGGTAGGGGCCGCCGAGTTGGTAGTCGAAGACGGCGCCGGCTTCGGGTGCGCGCACGCTGTCCGCCCGGTGTGTGGAGGTGTCCGGGGTGTCCTTGCCCTCGCCGGTGGAGCAGGCGGCGGCGAGCAGGAGGGCGGCGGCACCGGCGGCCAGGCGGCCGGGGCGCGAGCGGTACAGGCGGTGCATGGGGAGCTTTCGTTCGAAGCGTGCAGGCCGTGCGGAATGTGGCGCGATGTCGATCTTACGGTGTATGTCGGACGGGCCGGAGGTCGGGGCCGCGGCGGCCGGCCGGGGGAGACCGGCCGCCGCGGCCGGGCGCTCACGACGTCATGGTTATGGTTCAGGCCAGGACGACGGAGCGGGTCAGGTGGTCGGGGCGGTCCGGGTCGCGTCCGGCGTCCTGGGCGCGCCGCACCGCGAGGCGCTGGGCGAGGACCAGTTCGGCCAGCGGGTCCAGTTGCGGACGGCGCAGGTGGGCGCCGGTGGCTTCGATCCGGGCGGCGAGTTCTGCGGGCAGCGGGGACAGGCTCCACACGGCCCGCCCGGGGCCGGCCACCGCGATGGGGCCGTGGCGGTATTCCATCACCGAGTACGACTCGGTCCAGTGGGCGGCGGCCTCGCGCACCTTGAGGGCGGCCTCCTCGGCCAGGCCGGCGTGCCAGCCCTCGCCGAGGAAGGTGATCTGCTCCGCGGCGAGCAGCCGCGGATCCAGCGGTGCGTTCAGGGCCGTGTCCAGGTCGCTCAGGGCCTGCTCGGTGTCGTGGCCCAAGTGGGCCAGGAGCAGCACCAGTTGGGTGGTGGCATAGCGGGTCTGCACCACGGACTGCTCGTCGGCGTGGTCGAGGACGATCACGTCGTCGGCGGCGCGCGCGGCGGGCGACGTCGCCACCGCGGTGATGGTGGTGGTCCGCGCGGAGGCGGGGGCCGTCCGCAGGGCGGTGAGGATCTCGGTGGTGGTACCCGAGCGGGTCAGGGCCAGGATGCGGTCGTAGGGGCGGTGCAGCCGGGCCGCCGACGCGGGGAACGCGTCGGTGGGGCCGTGCCCGAGGTCCTCGCGCAGGTGGGCGTAGGCCCGGGCCATGAACAGCGACGTGCCGCAGCCGATCACGGCGACCCGCTCGCCCTTGGCGGGCAGTACCCGCGTGTGGTCGGGCAGGCGTTTGAGGGCGTGCTGCCAGCACTGGGGCTGGGAGTCGATTTCCTGACGGGTGAGCGACATGGAGGGTGCTTTCTCTGTACGGGGCCCTGCGGGGCGGCAGCGGGGTGCGGGAAGGGCGGGTCAGTCGCCGAGCGTCTGGCGCAGGGCGGGTGGGAGGCGGTCGGCGTGCGCGCGGACCATGTCGTCGCACAGCCGCCAGATCTGCTGCACGGTCAGGGCCGCGGCCGTGGCCGGGTCGGTCATCGCCGCGTGCCGGATGTGGCGCGGCTCGTCCTCGAGGGCGGCGCGCACGACCAGGTCGTTCATGCTCAGGTAGGTGCGGTTGAGGGCGGCCAGCTGCGGGGGCAGGGAGCCGGCGCGGGTGGGCTGGATGCCGGAGGCGTCCACGAGGCAGGGCACTTCGACGACCCCGTGGCCGGGCAGGTTGTCGATCAGGCCGTGGTTGGGGACGTTGCCGTACACGGTGCGCGCGGTGCCCGTCACGATGCTGTGGATGATCTGCGGGGCGTACTCCATGGTGCCCTCGACGGTGAGCGGCCGGCCCGCGGCCAGGGCGTCGCGGGTCTGGTGGTAGGCGGCGACGTTCTCTTCGACGATGCCCAGGTAGGCGCCGACCGGCAGGCGCAGGCGCTCGATCTCGCTGTCGTGGTGCAGGTACCAGGGCACGTACTCCGAGGAGTGCTCGCTGGTCTCGGTGGGGTAGTAGCCAAGGCGCCGGTACATGTCCACGCGCACCCGGCGCTTCAACTGCTCGTCCTTGGCGATCAGTTCGTCGAGGCGGGGGTAGAGGTCCTTGCCCTGGTGCTCGAAGCGCAGGACCCACGCCTGGTGGTTGACGCCGGCCGCCCGGTAGGTGATCTCCTCGTAGGGGACGCCGACCAGGTCGGCCAGGTCGCGCATGGTCCAGTACACCGAGTGGCACAGGCCCACCACCTTGGTCAGGCCGGTGGCCTCGGTGAGGTACTGGATGTTCATGGCCATGGGGTTGGTGTAGTTCAGGAGCCAGGCCTCGGGGCAGAGTTCGGCGATGTCCTGGCCCAGGGCCTTCAGGAGCGGGAAGGTGCGCAGGGCGCGGAAGATGCCGCCGACGCCCAGGGTGTCGCCGATGGTCTGGCGCAGCCCGTGGGCGGCGGGGACGTCGAAGTCGGTGCGGGTGGCCTCGCCCATGCCGACCTGGACGATGTTGATGACGAAGTCCGAGCCGGCCAGGGCCTCGCGGCGGTCGGCGTGGCTGGAGATGGTGGCGTGCGCGCCCAGGTGGTCGGCGATGTATTCGGCCGCGGCCTGCGCGGTGGCCAGGCGTTCGGAGTCGATGTCGTGCAGGGCGATGTGGGCGCCCTTGAGCTCGGGGAAGGCGAAGAGGTCGGCGAGCAGGCCTTGGGTGAAGACGACACTGCCCGCGCCGATGAAGGTGATCTTGGGGTGGTTCATGAGGCGTGCGCTCCGCTCGGAGTGGTGTGGGCGAGGGCTTCGTCTCGCGTGGGCTGGGCCGATGTGCCGCCGTGGGCGCGGGTCGACAGAGATCCGCAGGCGACGGCGAAGCGCAGGGCCTGCTGCGCCTCCTGGCCGTCGAGGAGGGCGGTGACGAAGCCGGCGTCGAAGCTGTCTCCGGCGCCGACGGTGTCGATGGGGGTCAGGGGCAGGCCCGGTGCGGTGTGCAGGGTGCGGCCGTCGTGGCACAGGGCGCCGTCCGCGCCGTTCTTGACGACGGCCAGCGGGACGCGGGCGGCGAGCAGTTCGGCCGCCTGCGCCGGGCTGCCGGAGGGCAGTCCGGCCAGGTGCAGGGCTTCTCGGGCGTTGGGCAGCAGGACGTCGGTGTGGGCCAGGACGGCACCCAGCGCGGCCGGGTCCCACCGTCCCGAGGGGTCGTCCTGGGTGTCCAGGGATGTCCGGGCGCCGTGTTGGCGTGCGGTGCGAAAGAGCCGGGGCAGGTCGCCGGCCAGGCGCGGTTGCAGGAAGTAGGAGGCGGCGTGCACGTGGCGGGCGCCGCCCAGGAGCTCTTCGGGGACGTCGGCGCCGCTGACGGCGCTCAGGGTGCCCGGCGAGGTGAGGATGGCGCGGTCCTCGCCCCGGGTGAGCACGACGGTCAGCGGGGTGGGCCGGTCGGGGTCCAGGTGCAGGGCCCGGGTGTCGACGCCGCGCTCGGTGAGCGTGTCGCGCAGATAGCGCCCGGCGTCGTCGTCGCCGACCCGGCCGGCGAAGGCGACCTCCAGGCCCAGGCGCGCGGCCCCGCACGCCATGATCGCGGCGGAGCCGCCGAGGGTGAGGGATCCGGCGCCGACGAGTTGTTCGTGCTGGCCGAAGGCGAGCGGGGCGTCGAGCGGGCCCAGGATCACGTCGGGGTTGGCGTCCCCGATGACGAGCAGGTCGTACGTGGGTGGCATCGCGTTCCTTGAGTTCCTTCGGATGGTGCGGGGGCGTGCGGAGCAGTGGTACGGGGCAGGGGTGCGGGGCGGGTCAGCCCTTGAGGCCGCTGGAGGTGACCGAGCGGATGAAGGCCTTCTGCGCGAAGAGGAACGCGACCAGGACGGGAAGGACGGTGAGCACGTTGCCGGCCATCACCGCGGACCAGCGCGTGTGGTGCTGGCCCTGGAAGGTGGTCAGGCCCAGTTGCAGCGTGTACTGGGTGTCGTGGTTGATGGCGATCAGCGGCCAGGTCAGGTCGGTCCTGGTGGTCAGGAAGGTCAGGACGGCCACCGTGGCCAGGGCGGGCCGGGCCAGCGGCAGCACGATCGAGCCCAGGACCCGCAGCCGCGAGCAGCCGTCGATCCAGGCGGCCTCCTCCAGCTCGCGGGGCAGGGAGAGGAAGAACTGCCGCAGCAGGAACACCGCGAACGGCGTGACCAGGGAGGGCACGATCAGCGCGCCCAGGGTGTCGATGAGGCCCAGCTTCTTCATCACCAGGAAGGTGGGGATCATCGTCAGCTGGAAGGGCACCGCCATGGTCGCCAGCATCAGCACGAGCAGGGTGCGCGAGCCGCGAAAGCGCATCCGTGCGAACGCATAGCCGCCCAGGGCGCCGAAGACGAGGTTGGAGGTGACCGCGACGGCGGAGACGATCGCCGAGTTCAGCAGCCAGCGCGGGAACATGGCGTTGCCCAGGACGTAGCGGTAGCCGCCCAGGTCGATGCGTGAGGGCCACAGGGCCGGCGGGAAGCGGTTGATCTCGGCGTTGCTCATCACGGAGCTGAGCAGCAGCCAGATCAGCGGCACGGCGAAGAGCAGGGCCAGCGGGGCGAGCAGCGCGTGCCAGCCGCTGAAGGGCAGGTGGAAGCGGCGGCGGCGCACCGCGGCGGGCCGGGGGGTGCGGCGGGCGGCGGTCTCGGGCGCGGTGGTGGTGGCGGTCATCAGGCGGCTGCTTTCGTACGAAGGGAGCGGCCGCGGCCGCGGGCCACGCGCAGCACGGCGCCGACGGCGAACAGGGCCAGCGCCAGGACGTAGGCGGCCGCGGCTCCGTACCCGGCGGTGAAGTTCTTGAAGGCCTGTTCCCAGATGAAGTAGACGATCACGGTGGTGGAGCCGAGGGGTCCGCCCTTGGTGGTCACATAGACCAGGTCGAAGACCTGCAGGGACTGGATGGTCTGCCACAGCAGCAGGAAGACGCTGACCGGGGTGAGGGTGGGCAGGGTGACGTGGCGCAGCAGGTGCCGGCGTCCCGCGCCGTCCAGGCGGGCGGCCTCGATCAGTGACTGGTCCACGTCCTGGAGGGCGGCCAGGTAGATGACGGTGCACAGTCCGGTGCCGCTCCACAGGGTGATGGCGACCAGGACGAACAGGGCCTGCGAGGAGTCGGTCAAAAAGCCCTGGGGCGAGATGCCCAGGTGGTGCAGGACGGAGTTGGCCGCCCCGAAGTCGGGGTCGAGGATGAAGGAGAACAGCACGCCCTGGGCGGTGGCCGAGATGACGAACGGCACGAAGAACAGGGTGCGGTACAGGCCCACGAAGTGGATGCGCCGGTTCAGGGCCAGGGCCAGGGCGAGTCCGATGACGATGCTCAGCGGCACGTACATCAGGGTGT
>NZ_JBNNJZ010000439.1:0-6925 GCF_050270335.1 Streptomyces sp. NPDC059900 | reverse complement strand
CGAGATCTACACCGACCTGGCGCACGAGATCGTGGACAAGGCGTACTGGATGCCGTTCCTGTACGAGAAGAACATCAGCTGGCGTTCCTCGCGGGCGACCAACGTCTACTCGTCCGCTGCCTACAGCGGCCGTTACGACTACGTCTCGCTCGGTGTCGACGACGCGAAGAAGTAATCAGCAGTAGCCGCAAGGAAGTCCCACCGCCGAATCCCGCCAGTCCGAAGGGCAGGTGATGGCCCCGGGCGGTGGCCGGAACTCCTCACAAGGGGGCTCCGGCCACCGCCGGGCCGCGCACAGTGCTTGCTTATCTCATCCGGCGCCTGATCGCCGTTGTCGTCATGGTGCTGGTCGTACTGCTCGCGACCTTCACCGTCTTCTTCATGCTGCCCAAATGGGCGGGACAGGACATCGCCGTCCTCTTCGCCGGTAAGTCGTCCGGAGCCGAGCAGCTCGCGGGCATCCGGATCAAACTGGGCCTGGACGACCCTCTGCTCGTCCAGTTCTGGGACTTCATCAAGGGCATCCCGATGGGGCGTGACTACGCCAACGGGGCCGACGTGACCCACTGCCCGGCCCCCTGCTTCGGGTACTCCTTCCGTACCGAGGCGCCCGTCTGGGAAACCCTCAAGGACGCCCTGCCCGTCACCGCGGCGCTCGCCGCCGGTGCCTGTGTGCTGTGGCTGGCCGCCGGTGTCGCCACCGGCGTGCTCTCCGCGCTCAAGCGCGGCACCATCTGGGACCGCACCGCGATGATCACCGCCCTCGCCGGCGTCTCGCTCCCGGTCTTCTTCACCGGCATGATCGCGATGGGGCTCTTCGTCCACACCCTCGGCTGGGTGCAGATCGAGGACACCCTCACCACGGAGGACCCGATCAACGTCTGGTTCGAGACGCTGATCCTTCCCTGGATCGTCCTCGCGTTCCTCAACGCCGCCATGTACGCACGGCTCACCCGGGCCACCATGCTCGAAGTGCTCGGTGAGGACTACATCCGCACCGCGCGCGCCAAGGGCCTCGGCGAGGCCGTCGTCATCCGGAGGCACGCGCTGCGCTCCGCCATGACGCCGATCCTCACCGTCTTCGGACTCGACCTCGGTGTCCTCATGGGCGGCGCCGTGCTCACCGAGTCCACGTTCAACCTGCCGGGGCTCGGCCTCGAGGCGGTCAAGGCCATCAGCACCAAGGACCTGCCGGTGATCCTCGGCGTCACCTTGTGCGCATCGCTCGCGATCGCCCTCGCCAACCTCGTCGTCGACCTTCTGTACGCCGTCATCGACCCGCGAGTGAGGCTGGGATGACCGAACTGCACAAGACCGGAGCGGCGGTCGGAGAACCCGTCACCGCTTCGGTTCCTCCCACCGCCTTCCTCGAGGTCCGCGACCTCAAGGTGCACTTCCCGACCGACGACGGCCTGGTCAAGTCCGTCGACGGGCTCAGCTTCCAGCTGGAGAAGGGCAAGACCCTCGGCATCGTGGGCGAGTCCGGATCCGGCAAGTCGGTCACCTCGCTCGGCATCCTCGGCCTGCACACCGCGGGGCAGTACGGCCGCCGCAAGGCCCAGCTGTCCGGCGAGATCTGGCTCAACGGCACGGAGCTGCTCACGGCGCCCGCCGACGAGGTGCGCAAGCTGCGCGGCCGCGAGATGGCGATGATCTTCCAGGACCCGCTGTCCGCGCTGCACCCGTACTACTCCATCGGCCAGCAGATCACCGAGGCGTACCGCGTCCACCACAAGGTGGACAAGAAGGTCGCCCGCAAGCGCGCCATCGAGATGCTCGACCGGGTGGGCATCCCCCAGCCGGACAAGCGGGTCGACAGCTACCCGCACGAGTTCTCGGGCGGCATGCGCCAGCGCGCGATGATCGCCATGGCCCTGGTGAACAACCCCGAACTGCTCATCGCGGACGAGCCGACGACCGCCCTGGACGTCACCGTCCAGGCGCAGATCCTCGACCTCATCCGGGACCTGCAGAAGGAGTTCGGCTCCGCGGTCATCATGATCACGCACGACCTCGGTGTCGTCGCCGAGATGGCCGACGAACTGCTCGTGATGTACGGCGGGCGCTGCGTCGAGCGCGGCACCGCCGAGAAGGTCTTCTACGAGCCCGAGCACCCCTACACCTGGGGCCTGCTCGGTTCGATGCCGCGCATCGACCGCGAGCAGACCGACCGCCTCGTGCCGGTCAAGGGCTCCCCGCCCAGCCTGATCAACCTGCCGCAGGGCTGCGCCTTCAACCCGCGCTGCCCGTACGCCGACGTACCCAAGGACCAGATCACCCGCCGCGAGCGGCCCGAACTGCGCCAGGTCGCTCCGGGTCACTTCACCGCCTGCCACATGTCGCAGGAAGAGCGCACCCGGATCTGGACCGAAGAGATTGCGCCGACGCTGTGAAAGACGAAACGAAAGACCAGGCGAAGGGCCAGGAGATGACGATCCCGGCGCAGAAGGAGAGCTCGGTCGAGCCGCTGCTCAAGGTCGACGGCCTGGTGAAGCACTTCCCCATCAAGAAGGGGCTGCTGCAGCGCCAGGTGGCGGCCGTGCAGGCCGTCGACGGGCTCAGCTTCGACGTACGGCCCGGTGAGACGCTCGGCGTCGTGGGCGAGTCGGGCTGCGGCAAGTCGACGATGGGCCGCCTGATCACCCGGCTGCTCGAACCGACCGCGGGCCGCGTGGAGTTCGAGGGCACGGACATCACGCACCTGAACACGGGCAAGATGCGTCCGCTGCGCCGCGACGTGCAGATGATCTTCCAGGACCCGTACTCGTCGCTGAACCCGCGCCACACCATCGGCACGATCGTCGGTGCGCCGTTCAAGCTCCAGGGCGTCAAGCCCGAGGGCGGTCTGCGCAAGACCGTGCAGGAGATGCTGGAGCGCGTGGGGCTCAGCCCCGAGCACTACAACCGCTACCCGCACGAGTTCTCCGGCGGCCAGCGCCAGCGCATCGGCATCGCCCGTGCGCTCGCCCTGCGGCCCAAGCTGGTCGTGGCCGACGAGCCCGTCTCCGCCCTGGACGTCTCGATCCAGGCCCAGGTGGTCAACCTCCTGGACGACCTCCAGGACGAGCTCGGTCTCACGTACGTGATCATCGCGCACGACCTCTCGGTCATCCGGCACGTCTCGGACCGCATCGCGGTGATGTACCTCGGCAAGATCGTGGAGCTGGCGGACCGCAACGACCTCTACTCCACGCCGATGCACCCGTACACCAAGGCGCTGCTCTCCGCGGTGCCGGTGCCGGACCCCAAGCGGCGCGGCGCCAAGAGCGAGCGCATCCTGCTGCGCGGCGACGTCCCCTCGCCCATCGACCCGCCCACCGGCTGCCGTTTCCACACGCGCTGCTGGAAGGCGACGGAGATGTGCGCGAAGGTCGAGCCGCCGCTGATCGCCCTCGCGTCCGGCCACCAGGTCGCGTGCCACCACCCGGAGAACGCCGAGGACCAGCAGCCGGGCGACACCAAGCTGCTCCAGGTCGCCAAGGAGGCGATCGACGTGGTCTCGGTGGTGAGCAAGGCGGAGGAGACGGCCGAGGAGGCCGCGACCCCGAAGAAGACCGTCGCGAAGGACGCTCCGGAGGCTGTCGCGAAGACTGCCTCCGAGGACGCTCCGGAAGCGGAGTCCGAGGGTCAGGCGTCAACCGACAAGTAGCGCCTGATGACTTGGTAAAAATCAGGCACCAAGTCATGTACACGCCCATACGGGAGAGTGCAGAGTCTGCGTGTCCGTTTCACCGGAACACGCGCGAAGGGATGACTCATGGCACTCTCCCGTTCGGCACGTCTGGGGGCGCTGGCCACAGCCGCCGCCTCCTTCTGCTTGATCGCCGCCGCGCCGGGCCCCCACCCAGGCTCCGACGGCGTCGGCGACCCGTACTTCCCGCAGCTCGGCAACGGCGGATTCGACGTACGCCACTACGGCCTCGACGTGGCGTACAACCCCGACACCGACCGCCTCGACGGCCGCACCACGATCACCGCGCGCGCCACCCAGAATCTCTCCTCCTTCAACCTCGACCTCCAGAAGCTCCAGGTCACGAAGATCGAGGTGAACGACAGACGGGCGAAGTTCACCCGCAGCGGCGACGAGATACGCATCAGCCCGCCGAAAAGCCTGCGCAAGAACAAGACGTTCACCGTGACCGTCACCTACGGCGGCGTGCCCGAGCCGCTGAGCGGCCCCATCGTCTTCGGCTCCGACTACGGCTGGATGAAGACCACCGACGGCGTCTTCGTCGCCTGCGAGCCCAACGCGGCCTCCACCTGGTTCCCCTCCAGCGACCACCCCTCGGACAAGGCCGCCTTCGACATCCGCATCAAGGCACCCAAAGGCCTGACCGGGGTCTCCAACGGCCGCCTCGTCGACACGTCCACCAAGGGCGGCCAGACCGTCGCCCACTGGCGCGAGACCAAGCCCATGGCGACCTATCTCGCGACCGCCACCATCGGCAAGTTCGACGTGAAGAAGGGCAGGACCCCGGCCGGGACCCCGATCTACGTCGCCATCGACCCGGTCCTGGAGAACAGCAACAACGTCGACGTGTACGGCGTCACGGCCGAGGTCACCGACTACTGGTCGAAGATCTTCGGCCCCTACCCCTTCGAGGAGACCGGCGCGATCGTCGACGACATGCCGCAGGCGGGCTTCTCCCTGGAGACCCAGACCAAGCCGGTCTACTCCGCGATCCGCAGCGAGTCGACCATCGCCCACGAGCTCGCCCACCAGTGGTTCGGCGACTCCGTGTCGCCCGAGTCCTGGAACAACATCTGGCTGAACGAGGGCTTCGCGACCTACTCCCAGTGGCTGTGGAGCGAGCACAAGGGCACCCAGAGCGCCCATGACGCCTTCCTCGCCGGCTACAACTCGCGCCCCGCCGACTCGGCCTTCTGGCAGACGGTCGTCGGCGACCCGCAGCGCGACACCATGTTCGCCTCCGCCGTCTACCAGCGCGGCGCGATGACGCTCCAGGTCCTGCGCGAGCGCATCGGCGACAAGGCGTTCTTCAAGCTTCTCCCGGCCTGGGCCCAGCAGAACCGGTACGGGGACGTGAACACCGACGACTTCGTCCGGCTCGCGGAGAAGATCTCCGGAAAGCAGCTCGACGATCTGTTCCGGACGTGGCTGTTCACGAAGGGCAAGCCCGCTCTGTAGCCCGGGCCTCGTCGGGTGTGCGCCGACGGGCAGGTAAGAATGTCGCGTGATCCAGGATCTGTTCAGTCCCTCCGTCCAGCACGCGCTCGACATCGTCGGAATCTTCGTCTTCGCGATCTCCGGTGCGCTGCTCGCCGTGCGCAAGAACTTCGACGTCTTCGGCATCGCCGTGCTCGCCGAGGTCACCGCGCTGGGCGGAGGGCTCATCCGTGACGTGGTCATCGGGGCGGTGCCGCCCGCCGCCTTCGTCGACCTCGGCTACTTCATCACGCCGCTGTTCGCCGCCCTCCTGGTCTTCTTCCTGCACCCCGAGGTGGAGCGCACCCAGCTCGCGGTGAACGTCTTCGACGCGGCGGGCCTGGGCCTGTTCTGCGTCACGGGCACCACGAAGGCGTACGACTACGGCCTGGGCCTCACCGCGTCGGCGGCCCTGGGCCTTGCCACCGCGGTGGGCGGCGGCGTGCTGCGCGACATCATCGCCAACGAGGTGCCCTCGCTGGTGCGCTGGGACCGTGACCTGTACGCCGTGCCCGCGATCGTCGGCTCCGCGATGGTCGCGCTCTTCATCAACTACGACATGCTCGACGCCTTCACCAGCGGCCTCGCCGTGATCACGGCCTTCGTCCTGCGGCTGCTCGCGCTGCGCTACCACTGGCGCGCGCCACGGGCCTGGCACCGGCGGTCCACCGCGGTGGAGGTGGAGGCGGCGGAGGACTTGTCGTAGGGGGAGGGCTGACCGTCCGGCCGGAAAAGCTACCGCTCAGTAATGTCATGTTGTACGTTACCGGTATGGCAGAGGCAACATCCATAACGGCAGCGGTGCCCGCGAGCATCGGCGACAGCGAGTTCGACCGCGACACCGCGGTCACCCGGCGGGAGCCCGGTGTCTACGACATCGACCTCTCGGCCGGGTGGACGATCATCAACGCCGTCAACGGCGGCTATCTCCTCGCGGTCCTCGGCCGCGCGCTGGCCGACGCCCTGCCGCACGCGGATCCCTTCACGGTCTCCGCGCACTACCTCACGGCGTCCCACCCCGGGCCCGCCGTGATCCGTACGGACACGGCGCGGGCCGGGCGGACCCTGTCCACCGGGCAGGCCTCGCTCTTCCAGTACGACGAGGAGGGGCGCGAGGTCGAGCGGATCCGCGTACTCGCCTCGTACGGCGACCTGGACGGGCTGCCCGACGACGTCCGTACGACGGCGAAGCCTCCCGCGCTGCCGCCGCTGGAGCAGTGCTTCGGGCCGCAGGACGCGCCGGATCACCGGCCTGTGCCCGGCAGCTCCGCCATCAGCGACCGGCTCTTCCTGAAGCTGGACCCCTCCACCCTGGGGTGGGCCCTCGGGCAGCCCTCCGGGAAGGGAGAGATGCGGGCCTGGTTCGGGCTCGCCGACGGGCGGGACGCGGATCCGCTTTCGCTGTTGCTCGCGGTGGACGCGTTGCCGCCGACGGCGTTCGAGCTGGGGCTTTCGGGGTGGGTGCCGACGGTGGAGCTGACGGTCCATGTCCGGGCGAAGCCCGCGCCCGGCCCTCTCCGGGTGTCCATCACCACGCGGAACCTGGCAGGTGGCTTCCTGGAGGAGGACGCGGAGATCTGGGACAGCGAGGACCGCTTGGTGGCGCAGTCGCGTCAGCTGGCGCGGGTGCGGTTGGGCTGAGGTTCGGGCGCTCCCTGCCGGGCTTTCCCCAGTCCCGCCCCTTCCCGAAACCATGGGGCTCCGCCCCCTGGACCGCCGCCCAGATGTCCTCAATCGCCGGACGGGCTGGAGGTATTC